>CAZBSA010000001.1:0-30932 GCA_964494785.1 uncultured Gammaproteobacteria bacterium
AGAAAAAGTATGGGAATGGAAAGAAAAATATGGAAACATTATACTAGACCAATTAAAAAAATTGGGTGCTTCTTGTGATTGGTCAAGAACAAGGTTTACTCTTGATAAAAAATATTCAAAAGCAGTAGAAAAAGCATTTTTACATTATTATAAAAAGGGGTTTATATACCGAGGTCCTAGAATTGTAAATTGGTGTCCGAGATGTTCTACGGCAATTTCTGATATTGAAGTAAAATATAAAGAAGAAAAAGGCAAACTATGGTATATAAAATATCCATTTAAAAATAAAAAGGGCTTTATCACTATTGCTACCACCCGACCAGAAACTATGCTTGGTGATACTGCAATAGCCGTAAACCCAAAAGATAAAAGGTATAAAAATTTAATAGGCAAAAACGTAATACTACCTTTGACAAAAAGAGAAATACCTATTATATCCCACCACTTAGTTGATCAAGATTTTGGAACTGGCGCCTTGAAAATTACTCCTGCCCATGACAACCTAGACTGGAAAATTGGTCAAGAAAATAATCTAGAAATTATTAATGTAATAGGCCCTAAAGCAAAAATGACTAAACAAGCTGGCAAAGAATTCAAAGGAATGGGTATAAAAGAGGCTAGAAAAAAGGTTGTTAAAAAACTTAAACAAAAAAATTATATAAAAAAAACTGAGGATTATCATCATAAAATTTCAATTTGTGATAGATGTTCTGCTCCAATTGAGCCTCAAATTTCCACTCAATGGTTTATAAAAATGAATAAATTAGCAAAACCAGCTATTAAAGCGGTAGCTAAAGAAAAAGTAAACCTTTTACCAAAACGCTATCAAAAGGTTTATCTTGATTGGCTAAAAAATGTAAAAGATTGGTGTATTTCAAGACAACTTTGGTGGGGACATCGTTTGCCAGTTTGGTTTTGTCAAAATGGTGATAAAAAGAATAAAGAATGTTTTGTAGTCTCTTCTAAAAAACCTAAAAAATGTGAAAAATGTGGAGCTACAGAGTTTAAACAATCCAAAGATGTATTAGACACCTGGTTTTCTTCTGCTCTTTGGCCTTTTGCTGTTTTAGGTTGGCCAGAAAAAACAAAAGAATTAAAAGAGTTCTATCCAACTTCATTTTTATCCACTGCTAGAGATATTATTTATCTTTGGGTCACAAGAATGGTTTTTTCAGGTTTAGAATTTTTAAATAAGATTCCATTCAAAGATGTTTACATTCATTCCACTATTTTGTCTATGGATGGAAAAAGAATGAGTAAATCACGCCCTGAAAATAATGTAGATCCGCTTGACATGATAGAAAAATATGGGACTGATGCTACAAGGTTTGGTTTAATGTATTCAATGAGTTTTGGCCAACAGGCAATTAAGTTTGATAAAAGAAATGTTAAGGCAAGTCGTAATTTTATAAACAAGCTCTGGAATATTGGTCGTTTTATTAATATGCAAATTCAAGATAAAAACATTAAGGTTAAAAATATCCAACCAAAAACCCTGGCTGACAAATGGATTTTATCAAGATTAAATCAAATTATAAAAAATACTACCCAAAATATTAAAGAATTTAAATTTGGGGAAGCTAGTGATGAGTTATATGATTTTGTTTGGCATGAATTTGCAGATTGGTATTTAGAAATAGCTAAGATTCAAACCGAAAATCCTAAAACAAATGAATCAAGCCTTAAAATACTCAAACTAATATTCTGCAATATAATAAGATTGCTCCACCCTTTTGTCCCTTTTGTTACAGAAGTTCTTTTTGAACAATTTAATGAAAATAATGATTTGATCATGGTTGCTCCTTGGCCTAAATTTAAAAAAGAGTATAAAGACAAGCAATCTGAAAAAAAATTTGCTATTATCCAAGAAATTGTTAATGAAATTAGAAGTAATAAAAAAGACACCTTTAAAGTAAAAAATAAACAAAATAAAAAACTCTTAACTGAAAATAAAAAGTTAAGAGACTTAATAGAGAAGATGACCAATTCTAAATTAGAATTTTAATTTATTCAATTACCCTAAATACTTCTTCAACGCTTGTAATTCCATTAGCAGCTTTTATAAGACCATCTTGAACCATAGTAACCATACCTTGTTTTTTAGCTAATTTTTGAATTTTTCCCTTTGTAATATTTTGATCAGATATTTCTTTTTCAACATTTTCATCAACATCAAAAATTTCATAAATACCAATTCTCCCCTTATAACCTAAATCTTGACATTTTTTACAACCTTCTCCTTTGTAAAAATGTAAATCATTAAAATTAATTTTAGATTTTACTCTATCAGGTAAACCTGATAGTATTTTTTTTACTCTTTCTAATCTTTGAGAAGAAAGCTTTACTTCTTTTTTACAATGAGGACAAACTCTTCTTACTAATCTCTGACCAATAATAGCATTAATTGCAGGCCCTAAAAGATAAGGTTTAACACCTAAAGACAAAAGCCTTGGTATTGCCCCTGCTGCATCATTGGTATGAAGAGTAGAAACAACTACGTGTCCAGTTAAAGCAGCTTGAAGAGCAATTTTAGCGGTTTCTAAATCTCTAATTTCTCCTACCATTACAACGTCAGGGTCTTGCCTTAAAAGAGACTTTAAACCTTTAGCAAAATCATAATCTTTAGATTTATCTACCTGACTTTGATTTATTCCTTCCAGTCTATACTCAACAGGATTTTCCAGAGTAATAATTTTTGTTTCTTCATCGTTTAACTTTTTTAAAATAGCATAAAGAGTTGTTGTTTTACCGGAACCAGTTGGTCCAGTAGTCAAAATCATACCATTGGGGCGTTTGACTTCTTTTTCTAATTTGTCTAAAGCATATTTTCCTACCCCTAAATTTTCAAAGCCAATACCAAGAGAAGAAGAGCGTAATAATCTCATTACTATACTCTCTCCGTAAGAAGTGGGAAGAGCAGAAGCTCTTATGTCAATCCTTTCATCAGGTAATTTTATAACAAAATGACCATCCTGAGGTATATCACTAACATTTAACTTCATGCCAGACAACAACTTAATTCTTGAGGCAATATTTTTCCATTTATCTTTAGATATCTCAGCTACATCTACTAAAACACCATCAATCCTAAACCTTAGTTGAATACCTTTTTCTTCCGCCTCAAAGTGAACGTCAGAAGCCCCGGCGCTTGTAGCGCTGGCCATTACAAAAGTTAAAAGCTTAGATGTAGAAACATTTTCAATTTGATTGGGTAAATCATGAAAAGTATCTACGCTTTCCTGAAAATTTTTAAAATCTTGGGGAGAAATAGCAATTTGTTTTTTTTGTTCTCTAATCTTGGGTAAAGCCTTGTATCTTTTTAAAGCTTTTTGAAAATTTCTTTGTGAAATAAGGTATAATTTTACTTGAAGATTTTTCTCTTGAGCAACATCATCAACTTTTTTTTGGATTTGTTGTGAAAAAGCTTTAGGAGAAGCAATTCTTACTTGATTACCTTTTCTAAAAAAACAAATTATTTGATCTGATTTTGCATCTTTTTCTGGAATTAAACGCAAAGCTTCTGGAGAAATAGGAAACTTTGACAAATCAATATATGGCAAACCAGATTTTTTAGCCTTTAGTTTAGTCTTTTTCTCTTGATTTTTAGCCGCCATATCAGATAATTTTTCATTTAATCTATTTGAAGATCCCTTTGCATTTGTATTTTTTGAATTTTTGTTTAATAAATCTCCTATATCTTGCATAAATTTATTGTTTACCTAAAAGTATTTTAGCTTCATCTGTTAAACTAATTAAAGTGTCATGATAAATTTTAGTTTCTTTTTTATAAAAATCTCTTTTTTTATTTAAAAACTCCTTACAAGTAATTATATCTTTAGAAAATAAAGTTTTCCTAACAAAAGAATTAGCGCTTTTTAAAATCGTAATTGGGTATAACTTTTTCTTATCAATTAGCCTTTCTAATCCCGAACCTTTGGGGTGTTTCCAACCTAATAGTCTCACTTTTTCGCATTTACTATATTGAATTGCCATATTAGAAAACTTTGTATTGGAAATCAGCCAAGGATAATCAAATGACTGTTTTTTATTATTTGCTTTTTGTAAATCTAAGAATCTAGCTTTAGTATAAAGAGCGGTTTTAATACCTGATCTTATTCCAGCATCATTATGATATTTACATTCTACCATATAATTTAAACCCTTCCCAGTTTCTTGCCAGGGAATCGCTTCTTTTTTAGAGGCTTTAGAAACAATATCTACTTCGTGTTTAACACATTTCCCTGATAATAAATCAGGCATAAAAGCCTTATATCCATATTCGTTCAAAAAACTGCAAATAAATTTTTCAAAAATAAAACCAGCTGGCCCTAATGCCAGCACAGATTGCTTAAGATTATAGCGAGTTGCGAGTCGAGGATTTTCATGATGTAAAAAATTTAGCACTAAATCAAGTATTTCTCTAGTTGTAATTCCTTGATATAAATTATCTTTAACCTTTTTTGCAATCCTGCGAGCTAATTTTTCATTAGCGCCTGCTTTTTTACAAGTTCTTATAATTTTTTCTATTTTAAATTCTTCTTTTCTCCCCGAAGCTTTTAAAACTTGCATAAGAAATAAAAAATTATTGATTATATAACCTTTGCTTTATAAGATCTACCTCCTGTTTAATTCTGCCTTCTTTTTTAATTTCTTTTTTAATTTTTTTATGAGCATGCATTGCCGTAGTATGGTCCCGGTCTCCTACTTTTTCTCCTATGGTTGGAAAAGAAGAATCAATTTCTTCTCTCATAAGATACATAGCTACTTGCCTTGGAACAACTATTTCTCTTTTACGGGAACTGCCTAGCATTTTATCTAATGGAATACCATAAAAATTTGCTACAGTTTTTATAAGTTGTTTAGGCCTAACTAAAGACTTGCTTTTTTTAGCTTTGAGACCACTTAAAATATTTTTAGCTACATCTAAGCTCATTTCTGTTTTATGAAAATCACAATATGCAGTTAATTTATTAAGAGCACCTTCTAATTCGCGAACATTACTTTGAATATGGCTTGCTAAATATTGAATAATTTTATCGCTTAACTTAACTCCTTTATTTTCAGCTTTATTTTTTAAAATAGCAATCCTAGTTTCTAGATCAGGCGAAGATATATCAGCAATCAAACCCCACTCCAATCTTGAAACTAGTCTTTCTTCTAAAGCTGGAATAGCCTTAGGCGTTCTGTCGGATGTTATAACAATTTGTCTATCTTCTTGGTATAAGCTATTAAAAGTATGGAAAAATTCTTCCTGAGTTCTTTCTTTACCAGCCATAAATTGAACATCATCAATCAATAATAATTCTAACCCCCTATACTTTCTTTTAAATTGATCCATGTTGTTGTTACTAATTGCCCTAATAAACTCATTTGTAAACTTTTCTGCGTTAGTATATAAAATTTTAATATCTTTTTTTTCTTTTAGAAGTTTATGGCCTATAGCTTGTAAAAGATGAGTTTTACCAAGGCCAACATCTCCATATATAAATAAAGGGTTATATCTAGTACCAAGCTCTTTGCTAACTGACTCGCAAGCCGCATAAGCTAATTCAGATCCTTTACCTACTACAAAATTTTCAAAAGTATAATTAGGGTTAAGGCCGTATTTGTTTTCTTGTTTTTTAGAAGTCTTTGAACTAGTTTTTTGTTTATCAGATTTACTTGATTTTAGATCTTTAGATTTTTTATTATCTTTTTTTTCTGGAGCAACTTTATACTTTACTTTTCTCACTTTGCTATCCATTGCATCTTGTAGAGCGTCTAAAATAGAGCGATGATATTTTTTTTCTAACCAATCTTTAGAAAAATTAGTTGGTACACCAACTACTACAGTTTGATTATTGTCTTCTAATTTTAAAATTCTAGTATTAGAAAACCAAGTTTTAAAATTAGCCTTTGAAAGATTAAGCTCAAGGTCGGATAAAACTATTTCCCAAAGTTCTTTTTTATCTATTGTTTGATTCATAAAGCAAAAGTATCTAAAATTGATTTATAATTATTATACTATATTCTTTTCATAACAAACAAACTAACAAGCTGTGGATAAATTGTGTAAATAAAAATATTACTACTTATTTAAAACCTACCATACCAAAATGATTTGTCAAGAAATAAAAAAATGTTATAATATAATCAATTAAAAAAGTAAATAAATAAAAATATGGCAGTTCCAAAACAAAAAAGATCAAAATCTAGACAAAAAAGAAGAAAATATCACTTTAAAGTTAAGAATTCTAATTTAAGAAAATGTCCTGAGTGTAAAAAATTGATTCCTCCTCACCAAGCATGTCCTTATTGCGGTTATTATAAAGGTAAAAAAGTCACCAAAGAAGACAATAAAGATAATAAAGATAAAAAATAAGCTTTATGGCTAAAAGACATATTGCTAGAACTATTGCTTTAAGATCCCTGGCTGAATGGGACTTTAACATTAATGCTTTAAATAAAAAAAAAGACATTAAATTAATATTAAAACGCAATCTAGATGAGTTTACACATAATAAATTTGATGCCCAAGATTTTGCTAAAGATTTGACCCATAAAGTCTTAGAAAAAATAGATGAATTAGATAAATACATAAGAAAATATGCTCCTCAGTGGCCTATAGGCCAAATAACTATTATAGATAGAAATATTTTAAGAATTGGTATTCTTGAAATTATATTCTTTAAAACCCCACCCAAGGTCGCTATAAATGAAGCCATTGAAATAGCTAAATCCTTTGGCGGAGATACTTCTTCTAAATTCATAAATGGAATATTGGGAGCAATTTATGAAGATATAAAAAGCGATGATGATAAAAAGTAGTTATGAAAAATAGACTAGATAGCCTTGAAAAAAAAATTAATATTAAATTTAAGGATGAAAAACTTGCCCTTAAAGCTTTAACCCATAAATCTTATTTAAACGAACACCCTAACTTAAAAAGAAACGATAATGAAAGATTAGAATTTTTAGGTGATGCTATTTTAGAATTTATTACTACTGATTTTTTATATAAAAAATACAAAAGTTATCCTGAAGGTAAATTAACTGCATTAAGATCTAGTTTAGTAAATACTAGATCTTTAACTAAATTAGCTCAAAAAATAAATTTAGAACAATATATATTTCTTAGCAAAGGAGAAAAAGCTGGTAAAACTCGCTCTACTATATTAGCTAATGTTGTAGAATCTTTAATAGGAGCTATATATTTAGACCAAGGTATGAAGGCAACTAAAAAATTTGTAACTGAATTTGTCACCCCTAAAATTAACATTATTTTAAAAAAAGAAAGCTATAAAAATGCTAAAGGACAACTTCAAGAAATTACTCAATCAAAAATAAAAACAACCCCTACTTATAAACTTCTTTCCTCAACTGGACCTGAGCATGATAAAATATTCAAAGTGGGGGTTTTTATTAACGAAAAAAAAATAGCCATCGGTAAGGGCAAAAGTAAACAAAGAGCTCAAATAAAAGCAGCTCAAAAAGCTATTAAAAAATTAAAATAAGAATGTATTTAAAAAAAATAAAAATTCAAGGTTTTAAATCTTTTGCTAATAAAACTGTCCTCTCTTTTCCAAAACCAGAAGAGGACAGATTTAACATTATTAGTATTGTTGGCCCAAATGGCTCAGGCAAATCAAATGTTTTAGATGCAATCCAGTGGGGGTTAGGAGAACAAAGCATGAAATCTTTAAGAAGCAAAAAATCAGAAGATATTATTTTTTCTGGGTCTAAAGAAAAAAGGCCCAAGAATAAAGCAGAGGTAACTCTTTACTTTGACAACCAGGCTGGTAAAAGCCCGATTGATTATAAAGAATTTACTATAACAAGAACTATTTTCCGAGATGGTACTAGTAAATATAAATTAAATAAAGACGAGGTAAGACTAAAAGATATATTACTACTTTTAGCAAAGACTAACTTTGGTCAAAAAAGTTATAGTATTGTAAGCCAAGGCATGGTAAATCAAGTCCTTATAAGCTCTCATAAAGAAAGAAAAGAATTTTTTAATGAAGCTACCGGGGTACAAAAATATATTTATAAAAAAGAAAACGCTTTAAATAAAATAGAAAAAAGCCAAGAAAACCTTAAAGAAGCAAAAATTGCATTAAGAGAAATAACCCCAAGAATGCGCTCCTTAACTAGACAAATCAAAAAACTATCTAAGAAAAAAGATATTAAAGAGAAATTAACTAATTCACAAATTCAATATTATGGTAAAAACATAAAAACAATCAACCAAAAAATTGAGCAAAATAATAATAAAAGGCAAGAAATTGCTAAAAAACAAAAAGAAGTTAAAAAAACATTAAATAATCTTCAAGATCAATCTAAAAAAATTGTTTATAAAAAACAGGAAAATAAATATCAAGATCTGCAAAATAAACAACAAAAGCACTTAGATACTAAAAACCAACTCATTACCCAACGCTCTGAACTAAAAGCAAAAATAGAAATTTTAAAAAATCAATTAAAAGAAAAACAAGAAACTAATAGAAAAGAAAACATTGAAATCACTAATGCTAATAAATTATTTAAAAAATTAAAACAAATAAATAATCTTCAAAAAGAACAAATAAAAGAAATTAAAAATATAAAATCCTTAAGTGAAATTGAAAAAATCCAACAAATCTCTCAAAAAGTTTTTAATAAGCTAAATTCTTTGTTTGATTTATTTAAAAAAACTAATTTTGAAAATAAACCTAAAAATAATAATAAATTAAAAAAAGAAAAAATTAATGACTTAAAAAATAAATTAGAAAATATTGATAAAAATATTAAAACAGTTAACACTAATTTAGAACAAATTAAAAAAGATCTTAATCAATTTAATAATGTAGAACAAGAAAAAAGAGAAAAATTATTAAAATGGCAACAAGATACTCAAAAACAGCAAGCCAAATTAAACGAAATTAATAATAAATTAAATAAAATAGATATAGAAAACACCCGCTTAAAAACAAAAAAAGAAGACCTAGAAGCAGAAATTAAAAATGAAATGGGACTTTCCTTAAAAGAGTTATTAAAAAAAGACATTAAAAACAAAGAAATAAACTATGATCACATTTCAAAACTGAAAGAAAAACTGAGTATTATAGGAGGCATTGATCCTAGCATAGAAGACGAGTACCCAAAAGTTAAAGAAAGATACGACTTTTTAAAATCCCAAACAGATGATTTATCAAAAACCATAAAATCCCTTTTAAAAATCGTTAAACAATTAAATAAAAAAATAGAATCCACTTTTAAACAAAAATTTAGTCAAATTAATACAGAATTTAATGAATATTTTCAAACTATTTTTGGTGGTGGTAAAGCTAAAATAACTTTTCAAGAAAAAGATATAGAACAAGACAAAAAAAATAATTCTTTAATCAGTAATATAGAAATTTTTGCCTCTCCTCCAGATAAAAAAATTAAAAATATTGAAATGTTGTCAGGAGGAGAAAAAGCCTTAACATCTTTAGCATTAATTTGTGCTATTATAGCTATTAATAAACCCCCTTTTGTAATACTAGATGAAGCAGATGCTGCCCTTGATCAAAAAAATTCTGCTCGTTTTGCTAATATATTAAAAGATTTAAGAAAACATACTCAATTTATTGTCATAACACATAATCAACAAACAATACAAATCGCAGATATTTTATATGGTGCCACTATGAAGAAAACAGGCGCTTCTAAATTAGTTTCCCTAAAGCTAGAAGAAGAAAGTATTTAAAATTAACACATTATACTAAATAAAAAACTCCGAAAGCAAAATCGGAGTTTTTGTATATTAAAATTATTTTAAATTTTTAACACTTACTCCCTGGCTGAAGGAATCAAAACAGGCTTTAAATTATCAAAATCCTCTAATATTAACCCTATCCCCCTTATTACAGAGGTTTCAGGCTCATTAGTAATATAAACTGGGACTTCTATTTTTTCTTTGGCTAATTTTTCAAAACCACCTAATTTAGAACCACCACCGGAAAACATAATACCTCTCTCATAAATGTCAGAAACTAATTCTGGCGGGCTAGATTCTATAGTATCATGAATAGATTCGATAATAGTGTTTAATAAAGGCATTATAGCTTCCCGTATTTGAGATTCCGTTACAATAATCTCTTTGGGTAAACCACTTCGTAAATCTCTACCCTTAACAGACATCTCTTTATTTTTATCAGACTGAAAAGCAGAACCTATTTGTGTTTTTAATTTAGATGCAGTTTGATTACCCAAAAGTACGCCAAACTCTTCTCTTACAAAACTAATTATTCTAGAATCAAATGATTCACTACCTATTTTTAAAGATTTCCACTCCACAATCCCATTTAAAGAAATAACAGCTATTTCAGTTAAACCGCCCCCTATTTCTACCACCATACTTCCAATAGACTCTTGAACCGGCAAACGAGCCCCTATAGCTGCTGCCATTGCTCTTTGTACTAAATGTACTTGCTTTGCCCCAGCTTGTAGTATAACGTCCTCTAAAGACTTTTGTTCTACTTCTGTTACTTCCAAAGGGACGGCTGTTATTACAGTTGGTCTAGATACTAAAGCAAAAACATCTCTGTGTACTTTTTCAAAAACATTTTTAAGCATTTTTTCTGTCACTTCAAAGTCTGAAATCACTCCATGATGAAGGGGTTTTACTACTTCTATATGTTCAGGCACTTTACCCTCCATTTTTAAAGCATTTTGGCCAAGAGTAATAATTTGATCTTGTCTTTTATTAATAGCAACAATAGATGGTTCACTCATCATAATCCCCCTATCTTTTAAATAAACCCTAGTGTTGCTGGTTCCTAAATCAAGACCAATATCTTTTGAAATTGTTCCTAATATTTTTTTAAACATATAATTTTAATTTAATAACTTTGTGCAAAAAGCCATTTATGATTAGCTTCTTTACCACAATAAATACATTTCCCCTTTTCATTTTTATTTAATCGATCCATTTCTAAAACCCTGGTTGAAAACTTAGTTTCGTGTTTAATATTATCTTCACATTCTTTATTGCCACACCAAAAAGCTCTTATAAACTTTTTAGAATTCTTGGCAATATCTTTAAATTCATCATAATTTTCTACCTCAACTGTCATTTTCTTTTTATTCTTTTCTGATCGCTCAAATAAATTTAATTGAATAGAATCAAGCACTTCTTTAACCTTTTTAGATAATTTATTTTTTGTAATTTCTTGTTTTTTAAAATTATCCCTTCTTGCTAATGTTAAAACCTTATCCTCCATCTCGTTTTGCCCAATTTCAATTCTTAAAGGAACCCCTTTTAATTCCCAGTCATTAATCTTAAAACCAAGAGAATGTTTATCATCGTTATCTAAAACTACCCTAATATCATTTTCTTTTAATTCGTCTCTAACTCTTTTAGCATATTTTTCTACTCTTTTTTGTTTTTTCTCATCTTTATAAGGTACAGTTACTATAACTACTTGATTAGGAGAAATTTTAGGGGGAAAAATTAAGCCAGCATCATCACCATGACTTAAAATCAATCCCCCAATAGAGCGAGTAGAAAGACCCCATGAGGTTTGAAAAGGATGACTTTTTTCACCATTTTTATTTAAAAAACTAATATCAAATACTTTGGAAAAATTATTCCCTAAATTATGAGAAGTAGCAGCCTGCAAAGCCTTTCCATTAGGAATAACCAATTCTACTGAATAGGTTCGCTTAGCTCCAGCAAATTTTTCTTGCTCACTTTTAACTCCAACATAAGGAGAAATTGCTAAATAATCTTTATAAATCTTTTTATACCAATTCAATGCCTTCAAGGTCATTTCTTTAGCTTTTTCTTTTGTTTTATGAACAGTATGTCCTTCTTGCCATAAAAATTCACTAGTTCTTAAAAATGGGTAAGTTCTTTTTTCCCATCTTACAATATTACACCACTGGTTTATTAAAAAAGGAAGATCCCTATAACTTTCTATCCAATCTGCAAAAGTTTTATACATAATAGTTTCAGAAGTTGGTCTTAAAACATAAGATTCTTTTAAGTCTTTGCCACCGGCATGCGTCACTACAGCAAGCTCTGGAGAAAAACCTTTTAAGTGGTCTTTTTCTTTTTTTAGCAAATGATGGGGAATAAGCATTGGAAAATAATAATTTCTTACCCCATAATCCTTAAACCATTTATCCAAAACAGTTTTAATCCTTTCCCATAATTCATAACTATTAGCCCTCATTATCATAGCTCCTTTTACTTCAGATTGATCCACTAACTTTGCCTGTGATACAACTTCATTATACCATTTAGCAATATTTTCTGATTTTTTAGTAAGATTTTTCTTTTCTTTTTTGCTATCTAACATATATATATTTTTAATTTCATTTAAAATAAACCTATAATTTCTTTTAATGTGACAAAACCCATTAAGCCAAGAAGTAGTATAAATCCTGTACTGACTATAATATTTTCAGTTTTATGTTTAATAGGTTTACCTTTAATACCCTCTATAATAGAAAAAAGTGCTCTTGAGCCATCCAAGGCTGGAAAAGGTATTAATTGAAAAACTGCAATTGCAACAGACAAAAGAGCTAAAAATTGTATTAAATAAATATAGCCAATGCTTGCTATGCCTGCAGTTATTTTAGTAATACCTACTGGCCCGACTAAGCCACCTATCATTTGTCCCTTAGATATTAAAGAGCTAATCATTAAAAATATCCCATAACATATTTGGCTTGCTAAACCAATAGTAGATTTTACCCCCTTATAAAAGGCAATATGAATGGGGTATTTAACAATAGCAGACTTTGCAAGACTTGCCCCGATTACTCCGCGCTCAGGATTATCTTCTTCAATATTATAAATATCAGCTATTTTGCCATAAACTTCTTTATATGATCTAATGCTTACTTTTTTTTCTACTATATTTTTATTTTTTTTCAAACCAATATTTAAAACTTTGCCTTTTTTATCATTTATATATTCTTGAATATCTTTAATGTTATTAACATCTTTTCCATCAACTTTTTTAATAATATCGCCCATTATAATGCCAGATTTATCAGCTGGAGAATCAGGAATTACAGAACCAACCTGAACACCAATGTTTTTAACTATATTAGCCTCTTTTCCTAAACTAGCTATATCTTGGGGTATGCCAGTACTATAAAGGGCAAAGAATATCAAAGCAGCTACCAAAAAATTCATGCCTGCTCCAGCTATAGAAACTAAAAACTTTTTCCACCATTTAGCGGTTCGGAAACTATCTGGACTATTATCTTTTTCCATTTCTCCCTTTAACTTATTAAAGCCACCAAATGGAATCCAATTTAAAGAATATATAGTTTTTCCTTGAGCCTGGTCTGGTTCATTTTTACCAAAAAACAATCTTTTTTTTCCTTTTTCCTTAAAAATGCCTAATAACCGAGGCGGATAACCAATCCCAAATTCTTCCACTTTAATACCAGAAATTTTAGCAACAAAAAAATGACCTAATTCATGAAAAAAAACTAAAATACTAAGCCCTATAATTGCTGTGATTACAAACATAAATGATTATCCTTTTATTTCTTGCTTTTTATTCTTTGCAAATTCTTCTAATTCAGCCTGTTTTTGATGAGTTAATTCATCTAATTTTTCTATTAAACGATATTTATCATCTTCTGTAATATCGTGATTTTTTTCAGCTTTTTCTATTTTTGATTTAACCTCATCTCTAATAGATCGGAGTGATTCTCTGGCATTTTCAAGTTTTTTATTTAAAACCTTTACTATTTTTTCTCTTGTTTCTTGATTAAGAGGGGGTAAATTTAGTCGAATAACATTATCCTCACCAATATTAGGATTAGCTCCTATATCTGCCTGACTTAAAGCCTTTTCTATTTCTTTAACAATATTTTTATCCCAAGGACTAACTACTATAGTATGAGCATCTGCCACGCTAATAGAAGCAAGCTCTTCTAAAGGAGTTTTGGTGCCATAACTTTCTACTAATATATTATTAACTAATTTACTGCTTGCCCTGTTACTTCTAATAGAAGACATATCTTTTTTACCAAACTCAACCGCTTTTTCAAATTCTTTTTTGTGTTTTTCAATAATATTTTTCATAAATTTATTATTTAGTTGTTGCTAAGTATAATATATCTGGATCTTTAGGGTGAACAAAAATATTTACTGGCAGCCCATCTACATCAAGATCTCGAGTAATCCAATCCTCGCCCCCGTTTCTAGATTTATAAAGAGTGTTTCCAGTTGCATAATATAAAATATCCGTATTACTATTAGAAAAACCTGCTACCCTAATTTCAGACTTATCTCTATGCCCTGAAGGTAATAATAAATCTAGTTTTGTCCAAGTTTCTCCACCATCTTGGCTTTTTAAAATGCTTTCTTTAGTTAAAACTAAAATAAATTTATCTTCCTTAAAATATACTTCTTTTATTTTTTTGTCTAACTTCTTTTCTAATGATTCAACTTCATTCCATTCTTTTTGATCTTTGTCAGAATAAAGCAAGTCTTCACGACTAGTAGCTATAAAAATCTTATTACTTGTTACTGGAGTATAAATTTTAACAATTGATCCGTAGAAATCTTTTAAAAGACTCCAGCTAGTACCTTCATTTTTGCTTTTAATAACCCGGCCATCTGAAAAACCAGCGTAAACACGATTAGGATACAAAGAGTCAACAAACACCTCTACAATTTTATCATTACTTTTTTTATCGTCCACATAAACTGGATCCCAAGTCCTTAAAGCATCAGCTGTTTTATAAAGGGTTTTACCTACCCCAACATAAACTACATGTTTTTTAACAGGATTTACTGTAATGGCTGTAATTTCGCCTTTAGGTAATCTTTTAACTTTGTGCCAATTTTTACCGCTATCATAGCTAAAAAATAAACCCTTTTCTTTTGTGCCAATATAAAAAGTTCTAGAATCTTGAGGGTCAATAGTAAAAACATTCACTTCTACATTTTCTAAAAACTCCTGCTTTTCTAAAGTATTTAAAACAGCTTTTTCTTTTAGCCAAGTTTTGCCGCTATCAGAAGATTTATAAAAACCTCCTAAATCAGTTTTAATACTTATATTAGCACAACCAGCTAATGTAAATATTAAAACTATCACAAATAACACTAAAATAGTTTTAAGATTGTTTTTAGTCATAATATTATAAATTAAAGTCCTATAATTAAATATTCAAGAGCTATTTTTCTATTAACATATGATTTTAAAAAATAATCCGTTTTTAAAACTCTTTTTGAAATATTAATTAATTTTTCTTTATTATATTTTTTTAAAATTGATTTCAAGCCTAAACTTGTAGAAGCATTTAAATTAGGGGCCAAAATTAAAAACCGCAGTATTGACAAAAGCAAAAACATAAAAGTTTCTAAATCTTCTACATTAAAAAGAACTTCCTCTTTTTCATAAAGTTCATCTTTTATAAGCAGCTTTTTGCATTCTAAGGCTTTCTTTTTTCTTTGATTAAATAATTTTTTATCTTGAGCTAAACTAAGAGCAAGCTCCATTTTATTACCTGCTAAAAACAAGATATCTTGAATTTTTTGTTTATCAAAACTAAATTTATTCAAGGCTTTAATAATTTCTTGCTTACTAGGTGGGCTAAATCTTAATATTTGACACCTGGAAATTATAGTTGGCAGCAAAAGATCTTTATTATCAGCAGTTAAAATAATATAAGCGTAAAAAGGGGGTTCTTCTAAAAATTTTAAAATTGAATTAGAGGCGGATTTTGTCATTTTATCAGCCTGATTTATTATAGCAACCCTTTTATTAGCAGAAAAGGGGGAATTGTTCAAATCAGAAACTAAATCCCTGGTTTGCCCTATTTTAATAGAATCATTTTTATCTGGGGAAATAACCCTAAAATCAGGATGAGCGCCTTTGTCTATTTTCTTAAAAATTTCTTTCTTATTAGAATTTTTGTAAGATAATATTTTTTTAGCAAACTCTTTGGCAACCTTAAACTTTCCAATCTTAGAGGGGCCATAAAAAAGATAAGCCTGAGTTAATAAACTTTTTTGTAAAGATTTATTTAAAAATTCCAACTGTTTTTTATGCCCTGTCATTAAAACTTAATTTAAATGTTTTTAGCTTATTTAAAGTATAACAATTAAAAGTTAAATCATCAAGATTTTAACGACTTTAACAATTTTAAAGTTTGTAGGCTACATTTTTGCCAAGAATATTTTTTAGCTCTTTTAAAACCCTTTTCTTTTAAGTGTCCCCTTAAATTATTTTTTAAAATAATTTTTTTCATTAATTGAGAAAGTTCTTCAATACTATCAGGATCAAAATAAATAGCTGCTTTGCCTCCCACTTCTTTTAAAGAACCGTTCTGAGATAAAATTACAGGAGTGCCAGATGCCATTGCCTCTAAAACAGGAATACCAAAACCTTCATAAAAAGAAGGGAATACAAAAGCTAGAGCACCAGAATAAAGAAAAGATAAGGTTTTTTGATCAACATAACCTAGAGTTTTAATTCTTTTATCATTTGCAATTAAAGGCTTAATTTTTTTATAACCTAACCCAAAAGACCCAGCTAAAACTAACTGTATTTTAGAGAAATTTTTTTTAATTTTTTGAAAAGCTTTTATTAAGGTTAAAACGTTTTTCTTTTTTTCAATTCGTCCTACATATAAAAAATAGGGTTGATTAATTTTTAACTTTGACAACTTATCGTAAACTAATTCCTTATTTTTATGATAATAAAGATCTTTGTTATAACCAAGCGGGACAACTTTAATTTTTTCTTTTTTCACAAAATATGTTTTTAAAATTTCTTTTTTTGTAAATTCTGATGGAACAATAATTTTATCAGCTATTTTTATATTCCAAAAATGTACAAAACGAAAATAGATTCTTTGCCAAAAAGAATAAACCCAAGGATATTTTTTAAATCCCAAATCATGAACTGTAACTACTGACTTTTTAAAATAAAACAAGGGAATACTAGCTGCCGGCACAAATAAAACATCAATGGGGTGAAAAAATAACTCCCAATTTAATCTTATATGTGTCCATAAATATTTAAAAATCCAATTTAGAGTTTTCACATTAAGATTTTTTTTGTTTTTAAAATCTAAATTCTCTCTAGAATATATAAAAAAATTATCTCTCTTAAATTCATCAGTTTGAGATAAAAAAGAGAGATTTTTTAAAATTTGATAACTATACCAGCCTACACCTGTTTTTTGGCCCTCAGCTCGAGAACCATCTATACCTATTTTCATATTTTAATTAACTGATAAAATACTTCTTTTATAAGAATCTAAATTACTAAGAGCTTGTCCAGTTCCTTTTGCTACTGATAAAAGAGGTGCATCAGCTGCATAAGCAGGCACACCTATATCCTGAGTAAGTAATTTATCTAAATTCCTTAAAAGAGCGCCTCCACCGGATAAAACCATACCCTTTTCTATAACATCAGCTGAAAGTTCTGGGGGCGTTTCGTGTAATACTGACTTCACTGCTACTACAATAGAATTAAGCTCATTTTGAATTGCTTCAGTAACATCAGTTGAATCAATGGTAATTACTCTAGGCAAACCTAAAACCATATCTCTCCCCTTAATGTCCATTTCTTTAGCTTTTTCTAGCTCTAAGGCAGAGCCAATTTTAATTTTTATCTCTTCAGCACTTCTTTCTCCAACAGCTAAATTATATTTCTTTTTAATAAAATCTGCTATAGCAGCATCCAATTTATTCCCAGCTACTCTAACTGAAGTACATTCAACTATTCCCCCTAAAGATATAACAGCAGCTTCAGTAGTACCTCCACCAATATCAATAATCATATGCCCAGAAGCTGAACCAATAGGAATCCCTGAACCAATAGCAGCAGCAATAGGCTCTTTAATAATATAAGCTGCTTTTGCACCAGCTTTCATAGTAGCATCTACAACAGCCCTTCTCTCAGTTGAGGTAATTCCGCCTGGAACAGCAACCATCACTTCTGGCTTAAATAAATTAAGTCTACCAATTGCCTTTGACACAAAATAATTAAGCATAGCTTCGGTTGAACGATAATCTGCAATAACTCCATCTTTGAGCGGCTTTTTAGCAATAATTGTTCCCGGGGTCCTTCCAATCATTTCTTTTGCTTCATCTCCCACAGCTAAAACTTTTTTATCTACGGTAGAAATAGCAACAACCGAAGGCTCGTTTATGACTATACCTTGGCCTGGCAAATATACTAAAATATTAGTTGTGCCTAAATCAATACCTATTTTTTTAGAAAACATAAAATAATTTAAAAATATTTATATCTTTATTGTAATTTAATATTTAAAAAAGTCAACTCTTATATAATAAAAGGGACAATTATTGTCCCTTTTAAATTATATAGAAAAAATTATAAAATTAATCTGATTTATGGTCTTTATCATATAAATATTTAGTAGTTCTAAATAAAGACTCAAATTTTCCAGCATCTGACCAAAACCCATCTAAAATCTCAAAAGTAGCTGTACCTTGATTAATATAAAAATTATTAACATCAGTAATTTCGTATTCTCCCCTGTCAGATAAAGTTAATCCTTCAATAACATCAAAAACTTGATTATCAAACATATAAAGCCCAGTTACAGCTAAGTTGCTTTTAGGTTTATCTGGCTTTTCTTCAATATTTATAACTTTATCTTTTTCAACCTCAGCTACTCCAAACCTATTAGCCTTCTCTACTTCTTTGAAGAAAAGCTTAGCACCCTTTTTTTGTTCTTTAAAATCTTCAACATACCCTCCAATATTATCTTCAAAAATATTATCTCCTAAAATTACAGCTATTTTTTCTCCATCTGAGAAATCTCTAGCCCTTTTTAGAGCATCTGCAATCCCTTTAGGAGCAGTTTGAATAGCATAGTTTAGATTAACCCCAAATCTTTTGCCATCATTTAAAAGCTCTAAAAAATCTCCAGCATGACCTTTGCCAGAAATAATTAAAATATCTTCAACTCCAGCTTTAGCTAACTTTTCTAAAGGATAATAGATCATTGGTTTTTTATAAACCGGTAAAAGATGTTTATTTGTGACTTTTGTACAGGGCATAAGTCTAGTCCCTCTGCCCCCAGCTAAAATAACTCCTTTCATAATTTTTTATAAATTAAATTTATTTAAGTTTTTCCCACCACCATTTATTATTTTTATACCAATTAATAGTATTTTCAAGGGCATCACTAAAATTAAATTCAGGCTGCCAGCCTAAATTACGAATCTTAGAATTATCTAAAGCATATCTAAAATCATGCCCTTTTCTATCAGTTACAAACTTAATTAACTCCTTATTGGGTTGAATTTTTTCTTGCAATAATTTAGCAATTTCTAAATTACTTTTTTCCTCTCCTGTCCCAATATTATATATTTCGCCAATTTTTCCCTTTTTTAAAACTGTATCAATACCTTTACAATTATCTAAAACATGAATCCACTCACGTATATTACTACCATCTCCATATAAAGGCACTTTTTTTTCTTCAAATAAGTTAGTGGTAAAAAGTGGTATAAACTTCTCTACATGTTGATAAGGCCCAACATTATTACAAGAACGTGTAATAAGGGCAGGAAAGTTATAAGTTTTAATATAAGATCTTACCAACACATCAGCAGCTGTTTTTGAAGCTGAATAAGGATTATTTGGCTTTAATGGATCTTTTTCTCGAAATTTACCTTTTTTTGCACTACCATATACTTCGTCTGTGCTAATTTGAATAAAACGATCTATATTATAAAATTTAGAAACATTTAATAAAACATTAGTCCCCAAAACATTTGTTTTGGTAAAATTAAGAGAATTTTTAATAGAATTATCTACATGTGATTCAGCCGCAAAATTTATCACTGCATCTGGCTTTTCATTTTCCATGATTTGAGAAACTATACTTTCATCAGCTATATCACCTTTTATGAGTTTATAATTATCATTATCCTCTAAATCTTTAAGGTTGTCTGGATTACCAGCATAAGTTAACTTATCTAGATTAATAATTTTAACTGAAGAATCAGAGTTTAATTTATATCTAATAAAATTAGAGCCAATAAAACCTGCCCCACCAGTAACTAATATTTTCATAAATTATATATTTAAATTATTTAAAAATCGTTTTGTAGCATCTTGCCAAGTCGGTGTTTTATAATTAAGTATTTTTTCAATAGGAAAATTATTTAAGCTAGTGCTTTGAGGTCTTTTTGCTAAAGTGTCAAAATCGCTTGCCTTAGCCTTTTCTAATTTACCTTGCCAGCCTACTTGTTTTAAAATTAATTTTGCCCAATCATATTTAGAACATTGACCACTATTTGAAAAATGGTAAAGGCCAAAATTATTAGTTTGAAATAGCTTAATTGAAACATCTGCTAGGTCATTTACAAAAGTTGGGCTACCTATTTGATCTGATACTATTTTTAAACTATTCTTTTCTTTCGCCCAATTTAAAGCCTTTAAAGGAAAACTGCTTTTGGGATTTTTTCCAAAAAGCCAAGAGGTTCTTATTATAAAATATTTATTAGCAAAACTTTTAACCATTTTTTCGCCTAAAAGTTTACTTTGGCCATATTTATTTATAGGATTGGGAATATCAGCAATATTATATTCTTGCTTTTGGCCTGAAAAAACATAATCGCTGCTAAAATGAAATAGTAATGCATTGATTTTATTGCTAAAGTGGGCAAGATATTTTAAGGCTATACCATTTACTAAAAAAGCTTTTTTCCAATCCTTTTCTGCTTTATCAACCATATTATAAGCAGCACAATTAAAAATTATATCAGGTTTTTTACTTAAAATATTTTCTTTTACCTGATCAAATTGAGTAATATCTAAATCTTTTTTGGTCAATAAAAAAACCTCATTTTCAGAGGATAGTTTTTCTTTAAAACTTTGAGCCAGTTGTCCTTTAGCGCCAGTAATTAAAATCTTTTTATTCTTCATAAGAAAAATTATTATTAGACTCTTTTAAACTGGGTAAATTTTTATCTTTTTTAGATAGAATAGGATCTTGAATAGGCCAATCAATACCAATATCTGGGTCATTCCATCTAATACCCGCCTCATGCTCAGGAGAATACTCTTTGGTGCATTTATACATAATTAAAGAGTTGTCTTTAAGAGAACAAAATCCATGGGCAAAGCCTTCTGGGACATAAAGCATCTTTGTATTATCTTCTGACAAAATCTCCCCTATCCATTTACCATAGTTAGGTGAACCTTTTCTAATATCAACTGCTACATCTAAAATTTTTCCCTTAAGGCAATAAACAAGCTTGCCTTGTGCTTTAGGATTATTTTGAAAATGAAGCCCCCTAATTACACCTTTTTTAGAAACAGAAATATTGTCCTGCTTAAATTGGGGTACTTTACCATTAAAAAAAGACTCTTTAAAAACTTCTTCAAAATAACCCCTGTTATCTTTAAAGGACCTTAAGCGAAACAATAAAACATTATTGTGTTTTTTAGATATTTTAAAAGGCATAAAATTATTTACTTAAATTCTACTTTTACTAATTCTATAATATATAAATTTTAAAATTATTGCAAACCAAAACTAGTTAATATTTAAAGAGAGTTATTTTTATTTTTTTCTATTTTTTTTAATAAAGTTTTTTTTAAATCTTGGGCTATTTTAGGATCCAAACCAGGAATTTTCCCCTCAGCTCCCCTAATCCCAGAATAGCCAGCTGTTTGAACAAGTAAATTACTTAATTTTAAAAATCTAGCAACTAGATCCCTTTGAATATCTACATTTTGTATATTTTGATACGGAATAGTTATATATTTTTTGTGAATTACTCCCTTGTTTATATTTAAAATTTTCTCTTTTAGCTCATAACGCCAATTACGATAAACTAATTTAGACCAAATATAGCAAAAAATTATTATTAAAAGCATTAAAAATATTAAGGGCAATAAAAACACGACTAAGAAAGGCAATCTTTCTAAAACATTACTTAAACCAGCTTGACTAGCTTTCATTAAAGAAGCAATCGCAAAAAAGATCATAGGCAAGATTAAAAAAATAGAAAAAGCACCCCCTGCTATCAAAGAGCCTCCTAAATAGCGCACAAAGAAATACCAAACTGATTTTTGATGTATTTTTTGCATATAAAATAAGTTATTATTAATTTTAGTATAATACTTTTTTAAAAAAATAACAATATTCTCTAGTTTGACAAAATACAAAAAAAGTTATATTATCAATATAAATAGATCTATAAAATTTAAAAAGGAGGAAAAAATGAAAATAATCTCGCCTACCGAATTTCAAGAAAAATTAACCAGTGGCTATAAGCGCTTTTATAATACCATTATCACTGGATCAATTAGAATTGAAAATAAAAAAGTAAAAGATATTATTTTATCCGATGTAGAAATTAAAGGTAGCTTTGAAATAGAAAATATTGATTTAGATAATTTTTGTCTTTGTAATGTTAATATAAGAGGTATCATGGTTTTAAGAAATATACTGGTGAAATGTATTTTAGATATTAGAAAGACTCAAGCAGATAGTATAAAATTCTCAGAAGTTAATGTTCAACAAAGATCTCTTTTATCTCAAATCAAGATTAGCAGTTTTTTAGATATTGTTGAATCCAGATTTCATGCTTTTAATCTAAAAGAAATTAAAGTTACTGAAGAAGATTTAGCAAGAAAAACTTTTTCAAAAGGAATTGGCCAGGAAAAAATAAAAGATTGTTATATGTTGAGAATCCAAAGATTGATGTTTTATGGCAAAGAAATTTTAATAAAATACAGCCCCAGCCCGCAAAAGTGCACTAGATTTAAAATCGTCACTGGTTAAAAGCCCCAAGTAATAAAATATTGGGGCTTCTTTTTTTGCTTGACAAAAATAATTTTTAATATTATTATAAAAATAGTACGATAAAAAATTAAAAAAACAAAGGAAGGGAGGTAATATGCAGCGCATATTAAAACTAAAAAGAGTCATCTGCCCTAAAAAAACTTGTTTTAGAGAAATAGAGATTCAAATTGTTACAAAATGCTACAAGAACAAACCTGATGAGCCTGAAGTTAAATTTGTACAATGTCCTAGATGCAAAACCATATACAATATAGAAAAAAATACAAGCACTTAATCTAAATACAAATAAAGAGGTGAAAAAACACCTCTTTTTTTATATAAAAAATAAACTTAATTTATGAATTTAATTGCCATTTTTTGTCTTATCTTTATGATAATACATTTTTCTATCAGCTCTTTTTGAAACTTGTACTAAATTATCTATTTTCCAAGACTCTATACCATAACTTAAACTAGTTTCTGAACATAAATTATTTTTGTTAATATATTCGTTAAATTGTTTTGTTACTCTTTTTAAAAGTTTTTTTGAATTTTCCTTGCTAGTTCCAGGTAAGAGAGCCACAAACTCGTCCCCTCCCCATCTAGCTACTAAATCACTTTCTCGACTATTTTCCTCAAGCAATTCACCTATTTTAGTTAAAACTTTATCTCCTACATCATGACCAAATTGATCATTAATCCTTTTAAAATTATTAACATCCATCATAACAAAAGTTAAATCTCTGTCATAGCGACGAGCGTTTGCTAGTTCTGTCTTAGCCACTTCTTCAAAATAACGCCTATTGTAAAGGCCGGTTACCGGATCTTTAAATATATTTTCTCCCATTTTATTTAATATTGATAATTTATGAAAAAAATCTTTAATTACTTTAAACATAAAAATACTAAGTTTTAAAAATTATTTATTTAATTCCTTTTTTAAATTTAAAATTTCTCTCATTTGGTTTTTCAACCAATTACTGCCAGAAATCATATTATTATATGTGCCCTCATCAACTTCTTGTAATTGTTCTCTCACACCTTTAATAGCGCTTTTTAAATATTTAATATTTTTCTTGTAATCATTTTTCTGAGATATTATATCCTCTTTCTCTTGGTCAGATAAATTGGTTTGTAACCTTTTATTACATTTTTCTAACCCTATTTCTGAGTTTTGCAATAATTTTCTAAAAAATCTAATTTGTATTGTCATTGCATTTTTTTCAGTATATTTTGTGAATTTTACCTGATGCTTTATACGCATTTCAACCTCCTCCATATTTTCGGGTAAATATTCTAAATTATCAGTTATATTCTCTATCTTGCTCCATTTGTTGCAAATAATTTCGTTTTTTTGCATTTCTGGATATTGATTATAATCCACCGCATGAACAGTTTCATGTACTATGGCAGCAAAAACTGAAGCAGTAATATTGTTTGCACTTGCCGGATTTTCAGCTGGATTGTTTTGTAAAATTTTTGCATAGCGAGGGTTAATAACAATTGCTTTATGCTCTGGCCAATACGCCCCAACAGTATGATCGGGTATTTTAGCCTCCTTGCCATTATCAAGTTCTAAATTGCTAGCTATACGTATATCTATTGTAGGTATATCAATATCAACTCCTACCTCTTCTGCCCAATCTTCATATTGTTTAACTCCTAGCTTAACAGCTTCTTTAGCAAACTCCTCAATATCTTCAACACTAAAATATCCCTTTTCTAGTTTTGATTCTATGCTAATAGGAACATCAACTGTTTTTACTTTGTTTTCAACTGAGCGCAGATAACTAAAATCTGACTTTTTAGTAATTTCTCCAGATTCTGCCCGGCCAGGCAAAGCGGGGATAGCAACCATTGCAAGAGCAAAACCAGTCTTTAAAACCCTTTTTAACTTCCCTATTAAACTATTAACTTTTTTGCGTTTTGGTATTTCTTTATTTTTTGATGAAGAAAAAAGACTATTGTAATTTTCTTTAATCTTATCAAGTAATGAATAAAAACTTTCTTTATTTTGTTCTTTTAGATCATCTATTTTATTTAAAAAACCATATCTATCTTTGTTTTCTTTTTTTGCGTGAGGCAACCTTTTAAAATTAGGGTCTACTTGAAAATTGCCTCCCTCTTTATTTATTTTTTCTTTTTTCTTTTTAGGGTCAGTCTGATTAAAAACTGGCTGTTTTTCAAAATTCATATTAAATTAAAATTATATAATATTTTTAAACTAAGCCAAGCTAATAATTAGTATTATTTATTTAAATACTGTTGAAATTGTTTGGCATTTTTAATAGCATGGGCTTTTATGTCGTTATTAAAATAAATAAAAACCTGATCTAAATTGCTTTTCCAATCTTTTACTTTTTCAGCCCATTCTTTTAAAAAATCACTATTATAACTATTTTTGTAATTACCACTTGGACCATGAAAGCGTATATATACAAAATTTGAGGTTATCCAATCAATATTTTCATCAACCATATCATTAATGCAAAAACCTATATTAAATTTTCTTAATATAGATCTTATGTTCTCCTTTAACCAAGCCTTATTACGAAACTCAAAAACATAGTCTTGGTCTTTAGTTTGATTTAAAAGCAATTTTATAAAATTTTCTAACCTCTTAGCATCAACATGCCAGTTAGGGGGAAGTTGAAAAAGTATAGGCCCTTTTTTAGCATTCAGATATTCCATTCTTTTTAAAAATCTTTTTAAAGAATTTTTTGGATTTTTAAGCTTTTTAAGGTGAGTAATATAGCGACTGGCTTTAACAGAAAAAACAAAATCAGATGGTACTTTTTTAAGCCATTTCTTTAAACTCTTTTTAGATGGCAGCTGATAAAAACTATTATTAACCTCCACCGTATTAAAATGATCAGCATAAAAATTTAACCAAGCACTATTTTTTAAGGATTTGGGATAAAATTTATTTTTCCAATCTTTATAAGACCAGCCTGAGGTGCCAATAAAAATTTTACCTGACATAAACTAATTATAAGCCATTTATTAACTAAATTTTGGCCTGCTTTTCAATTTCCCTTTTTTTGGCAGATTTCTTTTTATAAATCATATAATCCTTTATTAAAATCGAGACGATAGTAGCAAAAGGAACGGCTAAAATCATTCCTAGCGGTCCAGCAATTTTACCTCCTATTAAAAGCACTACTATAATTGTTAAAGGGTCTAGCCCAACAGCTCTGTGCATAATGTAGGGTGAAATTAAATTACCTTGAATTTGTTGGATAATAATATAAAGAATTATAACAAATAAAGCCAAAGTAGGGGATTGCGTTAAAGCGACAATTACGGCTGGTATTGCTCCTATGTATGAACCAATATAAGGTATAAATTCTGTAATACCAGCTAAAACCGCTAAAGCCAGAGCATATTTTACCCCTAAAATCGAAAGACCAATATAAGACATAATAGTAACACAAACTACTAACATAAGCATACCTCTTCCCCAAGAACCAATCTCTTTTTGGACTGAATCTAAAAACCTATCAATAAAACCTTTATATTTTTCAGGGATAAATCTTTCTATCACAGAAGAAAGGGTCTTTTTTTCTATTGTTAAATAAAATGCAATAACAAAAATCATAAAGCCAGTAAAAAATTGCCCAGTTACTGAACCTAAAACAGAAAAAACACTCTTCCCAACCCCAGGAGAACCTTGGAGCCAGCCCCCTAAAACCTGAACTAAATCGGATTGAGTTTTAGTAGAAAAATTTTCCATTAAAGAAGCAATTGTTTCAGGTAATCTTGTGATTAAAACATGGCTTTGATTTATAACCTTTGGTACTACGGCTACTCCTATTAAAGAAATAACAGCAGCAATTAAAATATAAGTTATAGCAGCTCCCAGCCATCTAGCTATTTTTTTTCTTTCTAAAAAATTAACTAAAGGAGTTATAATAGTAGCTATAATAGCAGCTGTAAAAATAATTAATATAATATCTCTTATTAAATAAAGAAAAAGCAGCCCTAAAATTACTCCAAAAATCTTCGCAATAGACCAGAAATCAAATTTAATAATAGTTGTTTTAGTGTTTTTGTTCATAATATTTGAAAATAAAACAAATTAAATATATAAAAATTAAAAACCTAAATTTTCCCTTAAATAAGATTCTAACTCATTGATTTTAATCCTATCTTGTTCCATAGTATCTCTATCTCTTATGGTTACAGACTTATCATCCAAAGAATCAAAATCAACAGTAATACAATAAGGGGTGCCAACTTCATCTTGCCTTCTATATCTTTTTCCTATTGACCCTGTTTCATCATATTGACACATCCAAATATTCTTTAAATCATTAAAAATTTCCCGGGCTAATTTTTGTAATGGTTTTTTCTTAATTAAAGGAAAAATGGCTACCTTAATTGGTGATAAGCGCTTATCAAGCCTCAAAACTATTTCTTTTTTCTTATTAGAGCCCTTACCCCTTCCCCCACCAACCTCATGATAAGCATCCATTAAAAAAGCAAATAAAGGTCTTTCAACTCCGGCCGACGGTTCAATAATATAGGGGGTGAATTTTTCATTTGTTTGAGGATCTTGATAAATTAAATCTTTTTGAGAATATTTAGAGTGTTGAACTAAATCAAAATCTTGCCTATTTGCAATCCCTTCAATTTCTGACCAGCCAAAAGGAAACTTGTATTCAACATCAGAGCAAGCTTTAGCATAATGGGCTAACTCGTCTTTGCTGTGTTTTTCTAACCTAATATTCTTCTTATTAATACCTAAATCAATATACCAATCTAATCTCTTTTTTTGCCATTCTTTGTGAATTTTATCTGCATTTTTAGGATTGACAAAATACTCAAGCTCCATTTGCTCAAACTCTTTAATTCTAAATATAAAATTACCAGAAGTAATTTCATTTCTAAATGCTTTACCAATTTGGGCAATACCAAAAGGTAAACTTAGCCTAGTAGATTGTAATATATTTTTAAAATTAACAAATATCCCCTGAGCAGTTTCTGGTCTTAAATAAACTTCAGAAGCAGTATCTTTAGTCGAGCCCATAAAAGTTTTAAACATTAAATTAAAATCTTTAGATTCAGTAAGTTCTCCTTGACAATCTGGGCATTTATCTGAATCAAGCTCATCTGCTTTAAATCTTTTGTGACACGCCCTACACTCTACTAATGGATCAGTAAAACTTTTTAAATGTCCTGAGGCTTGCCAGGTTTTAGGATGCATTAAAATAGAGGAATCAAGGCCAACTATTTCAGCATGCTTTTGAACCATTTCTTTCCACCAAAGTTTTTTAATATTTCGCTTTAAAGCCACTCCTAAAGGGCCATAATCATAAAAAGATTGCAGTCCACCATATATTTCTGAGGTTTGAAATATAAAACCCCTTCTTTTACAAAGTGATATTAAATTTTCTTGAATTTCTTTTGCCATAAATAATATGTTTTTAGTTACTTTTTTATTTTAGCAAAAATAAAGAAAAATAAAAGTGGATTTCAACTATTCAACACTTAAAACTTTTTTAAAATCAAAATAATCATTTTTAGAACTCCACAACAAAAAGCCATAAGCATTGTTATCTAAAACCGCTTGTTTTTGTTTTTTTAAGAAATCTGGCGTAGCCTTATCTTCTTTTGTATCAAAAGCCTGAATCCAGGGCCTAATAAAAGTATTTTGATTATTTTTATCTTTAATAAATAAAGAAGCATCTTGAAAACTCTTATTAATAATTTGATATGGTTTTTGAAAAGGATCTTTAATGTCTTTATATGCACCTTGAAAATACGAAGGATAAAGCATTGGGCAAATATAATCAAAAAATGGATATGCATCTTCCAATCTTTGACCGATATTCATATCAAATCCGTCTAAAACATGACTCATAGTCATGCCAAAAAGATCAGCTGAAACTCTAAAATCTTTTAATTCTTTAAACTGATGTTCAAAAAATGATTTTATAATTTGCTGTTTTGATCTTTTACCTTGCCAAATTGGATACTTAATATCTTTGATATTCCCATCTGAAGGAAATCTAATATAATCAAAGTTAATTTCTTCAAACCCTAAACTTAATGCTTCTTTTGCTAAAGCAATATTATAATTCCAAACTTGCTTTGAACTTGGATCTACCCAAGAAAGACTGGATGAATCTTTCCATACCTTGTTAGTTTGTTTGTCTTTTAAAGCAAGCCGCATTTTCTTGCTTGCTAAGGCATTATCTTTAAAAACAGATATTCTTCCAATTACATAAATTCCTTTATCTTTTAAAAATTTAATAAGTTTTTTAATATTTTGAATTCTTAACTCATAAAGATGATTTTCTCTAGCTAACGGAACCTCGGTTATATAAGAAACCCTGCCAGTTACATCTTTAATATCAATAACTGCTGCATTCAACCTTGTATTTAAAATAAAGTCGGTTAATTTTTTAATTCTTGCTTTTTCCCCAGCAGTCCAAGAAGATATATAAACCCCTTGCGCTTTTACGGGTCCTTGTCTTTTAACCTCGATTTTTTGCTGGAGCATTTTAATAATTTTTACTGTATTAGAAAATTTAAAAGCTGTGCCAAAGATTATAAATAATATTAAAATAAAGATGGGTAAATAATATACCCACTTTATTTGAGATAAATCTTTTTTAACAAAACTCCAATCCATTAAAGCAATTTAAAGTCATTTATAAATAATCTGAAGTTATAACCTAAATATTCTGCTGCTTTTCTACAATACGCCATTCTGCCTGTAAATATCTCAAAATACTCCATAATAGGAACATTACTAGTATCAATCTTTAATCTTAAATCAATATTTTTATTATTATCCACTTTTATATCAGATTGGGTTACAGCATAATTTACCCTATCGTGAATGTCTTTAGCAATTTCCTGTTCGCTTTTTGTAGTTACTCTAGAGCGATGAACATCAGATTTATCAGCTATCACAACAATAGCTGAAACAGGGTTAGTTAATTTCATAGTATCTTTATCATGATTAGCCAAGCATTGTACTATAATAGAAATTTCCTCAGGGGTTAAAGCTAAATTATCTTTTTCCCATTTATCTTGATCATCCACAACATGAGAAGAAAATACTTGATGGAATAATAAAGCCCCCCAATAATGGTGTCTTGTTCGACCAATAAAATTCCCCATATCTTGACAATAACCAGCTATAGCAGATAACTCTTGGGTTCTTTTATCTAAACCTATATCTTTTGCTAATTCTCGAGATCTTTTAGCCACTATATTTGCATGACGGGTACCATGCTCTGTAAAATCCATAGCATCCATAGAAATTTGGCTTTGTTTAATAAACTCTGAGATTTGAGAATTTTTTTTAACTTGTTCTAAATTTAACATATAATAAATTTTAAATACTTAACAATTCCTCCATCTTTTTTTTATTAAACCCCACAATAAATTTACCATTTATCTCTATTACTGGTACTCCCATTTGACCAGTGCCTTGAATCATGCGTTTGGCAGCTTCTTGGTCCTTGCTAACATCTATTTCTTCAAAATCAACTCCTTTTTCTTTTAAAAATTCTTTAGCATGATGACAATAAGGACAGGTTGGTGTAGAATATACTTTTACATTCATATTATAATATAAATTAATTTAATTACTTTTATTTATTATAAAAAAAACAAAAAAGAAAATCAAAATTTTTAATTTAAGTCCAGAGCTTTTTCAACCTGTTTTAAGGTTTCGTTAGCATTTTTCTGAGCAATTTTTTTGCCTTTTTTAAGTATTGAAGATATAAGGTCTGGTTTTTTTAAAAGCTGATTTCTTTTAGTCTGAAAATCAGATAAAAAACTCTCTACAATATCTGTTAAAACACTTTTAAATTCCCCCATTACTTGATCGCCTTTTTTGTGTTTTTCAATGATATTATCAATGGTTTGAATTTCTTTTTCATTTCTTGCCAATTTTTTAGCCATTAAAATATGACTTTTTAATTTATCAGACATCTCTCCTTTAAAAGCAGTTTCAGCTGATTTTATTTTTTTTACTATAGTTTTTTTATCATCTGTTAAAAATATAGCCCCCCCTGGTAAACTCTTGCTCATTTTACCGCTGCCTTTTAAAGAAAGAATACGAATAGATTCGGTTTGCAATGCTTTTGGCAAAGGAAAAACTTTGCCATATTTTTTATTAAATTTGTTTGCTAAATAACGAGTCACCTCCATATGTG
>CAZBSA010000002.1:0-25995 GCA_964494785.1 uncultured Gammaproteobacteria bacterium
CTAAATTAGCTGGTGGAGTTGCTGTTATAAAAGTTGGAGCTGCTACTGAAACAGAGGTAAAAGAAAAGAAATTTAAAGTTGAGGATGCTGTTAATGCAACTCAAGCTGCTGTTGAAGAAGGGATAGTTGTCGGAGGAGGAGTAGCTTTAATTAGGGCTTTAAAAGTTTTAGATCAACTTAAAACCAAAAAAGATGAAAGATTTGGAATAGAAATTCTAAAAAGAGCTTTAGAAGAACCAGCTAGACAAATTGCTGAAAACGCTGGCCACAAAGAAGGAGCCGTAGTGGTTCAGAAAATTAAAGAAAAATCTAAACACCAAGGTTATAATGGTTTAACAGATAAATTTGAAGATCTAGTAAAATCTGGTATTGTAGATCCAGCTAAGGTTACAAGAACCGCTCTTCAAAATGCTGCTTCTATTGCTACCATGATTTTAACTACTGAAGCAGTGGTAACTGAAAAGCCTAGTGATTCAGATGAAGACAAAGGAAAATCAAGCCAAGGTGGTGGAGGAATGCCAGCTGGTATGGGTGGTATGCCAATGGGAATGTAGATTAGAAATCTCTATATAAAAGAAGTCGTCTATTCTTTTTGAATAGGCGGCTTTTTTTGTTGACTGTTGTTTTAAAAAATTTTATAATAAAAATGTTTTAAATATAATAAAAAATTAAGTATGACTTTAAAAAAATATTTAAACTCAATGATTATTTTAACCCTGATTGCTTGGTTAATATGGTTAGGAATACTTTTCTTTATTAATCCTGATCATAATGGTGTTTTGGGTTTAAGCTTGTTTTATTTTAGCTTATTCTTAGCTATTTTAGGAACAGCTTCTTTATTGATTTTTTTCATAAGAGCGAGGTTGGGGAAAAAGCCAGTGTTTAAGCAAGTTAGTATTGCTTTTAGGCAAGCTCTTCTTTTTTCTGTTTTTGTTGTAGCAGTCCTTGTTTTAAAAAGTTTAGGATTGCTTTATTGGTGGAATACTTTGTTTTTAGTTGTCTTTATAGTTTTTGTTGAATATTTCTTTTTAACTTCAGATAAAGTTTATAAAGAGTAATATTATGAAATTAAGTTATAATTGGTTAAAAAAACATATTAAAGATCTACCTAAGCCAGAAAAGCTGGTTGATTTAATTAATACCAGAATTGCTAATGTAGAAGAAATTATTAAACCAGCTCAAGGATTAGAGAATATTTTAGTAGCCCAAATAACAAATTTAAAAAAACACCCTAATGCTGATAAGCTTCAACTTGTAGATCTTAAAACTAAGCTTAACAAAAAAGAAGTTGATCTAAGAGTTGTTTGTGGAGCTTTTAATATTAAAAAAGGTGACAAAGTTCCTTTAGCTTTACCTGGTTCTAAAATAGCTGATGGAACTATGATTAAATCCCAAACTATTAGAGGAAAAAAATCTAAAGGTATGCTTTGTGCTGAAGATGAGCTAGGAGTAGGTGATGACCATACTGGTATTTTAATTTTAGATAAAGATACTAAAATAGGCCAAGATGTATCGCAAGCTTTAGGACTGGAAGATATAATTTTAGATGTTGAAAACAAATCTATTACTAATCGGCCTGATCTTTTTTCTTATGTTGGATTTGCAAGAGAAATAGCAGCTGCTTTGGGCAAAAAGCTTGATTTTAAATATCCAACCTATAAAGACAAAAAGGATAAAAAGGATATTAAAATAGAAATAAAAGATAAAAAGGGTTGTAAAAGATATATGGCAGTTGTTTTAGATAATATTGAAGTTAAAGAATCTCCAGATTGGCTGAAATCATTTTTAAGATCATATGGATTAAAACCTATTAACAACATTGTTGATGCTACTAACTATGTTTTAATAGCAATTGGACAGCCCTTACATGCGTTTGATAGGGACAAAATTAAAAAAGATAAAATTATTGTTAGAAAAGCTAAAAATCACGAAAAAATTTCATGTCTTGATAACAAAAATCATAAATTAGGTCTTAAAGACACAGTTATTGCTGATTCAAAAAGAGCTATTGCTATTGCTGGTGTAGTAGGGGGCAGGGCAACCAGTATTGATAAAAATACCAAAAGCATTGTTATAGAATCAGCTTGTTTTGATCCTGTTTCAATTAGAAAAACTTCAAGAAAAATTGATTCAAGGACTGATTCTGCTATTAGATTTGAAAAAGGGCTACCTTTAAAATTTTGTGAGTATGGTATGTATAAAGCTATTGAACTTATTAAACAGTTAGCCAATGGTAAAGTAAAATCCAAAATTATTGATAAAAAACAAGAAAAAATTAAAAAAAATAAAGAAATTGTTTTTAAACCTGAAAGTTTAAGAATTTTAGTAGGGGCTCAAATTAAAAACAGTGATATTAAAACTATTTTAAAAAATTTAGGCTGTAAGGTTAATTTTAAAAAAGATAAGTTTTTTATTGTTACACCAGCTTGGAGGAATGATTTAAATATATTTGAAGATATAGTGGAAGAAGTTTTAAGAATTTATGGTTTAGAAAATGTTGATCCTACTCCTATTAAAACTTTTTTAAAACCAACAGTGCTTTCAAAAGATTTAGGTTTAGTAAAAAGGATAAAAAATATATTAATTGGAGGTGGTTTTGATGAGGTTATTAATTATTCTTTTTATAATGAAAAGGATAATAATAAGACCTTTAATGATTTACAAGAAATTAGTTTAGCCAATCCTGTCAGCTCTAAAGAATATTTATTAAGAAATTCTCTTTTACCTTTGCTTTTTAAAAACATAAAGGAAAACAGTGAATATTTTAATAAGTGTAAAATATTTGAAATAGGAAAAATTTATTATAAAGAAAAAAATAAACAAAAAGAAAAGCGGAAAATAGCAGGAGTAGTTAAAACAGATAAAAAACCTTTTTTCAAAGCTAAAGCAGGAGTTGATCTTATTTTAAATAGATTAAACATTGAGTATCATTTAAAAGCTAAAAAAAATAAATTAGCTCAAGTTTTATGTCATGACAAGAATTTGGGAATATGTGGAGAAAAAAATAATATTGGATTTTTCCAACTTGATTTTGAAACAATTATTAATTTATATAAAAAAGATAAAACTTATAAAAAAATATCTCCTTATCCTATATTTAAAAGAGATTTAGCTTTTTTAGTGGATAAAAGTATTAATTGGGGTGATATTAAAAATGATGTAATGTCGGTGAGTAATCTAATTCAGGATGTAATACTTTTTGATTTATTTGAAGGCAAAAAGCTTGGGAATAAAAGAAATTTAGCTTTTCATATTGTTTATCAATCAAGTAAAAAAACTCTTAAAAGCGAAAAAATTGATGAAATTCAGAAAAAAATTATTAAAAAGGTTGAAAATAAATTTAATGCTAAGTTAAGAGATTTTTAAAAAATAATTTATGGAAAATTATGATATAGTTACAATAGGAGGGGCGGTACGTGATATAATTTTTTATACTGAAGAAGGTAAAATTTTTAAAAACCCTCATGATAATCCTTTAGTTCAAAAAATCATCGGTTTTGAAGCTGGGGCTAAAATATATATTAAAGACGTTTCTTTTTTAGCTGGTGGAGGGGCCCTAAATACTGGAGTCGGTTTTTCAAAGCTTGGTATTAAAACAGGAGCTATTACAAGAGTGGGGAATGATCAAGCTGGCAAAGACTTGATTAAAAAAATGAAATCAAGAAATTTAGATACTAAATTTTTTCAAATCGACCAAAGGCATTCAACTGCCTTTTCTTTTATACCTACCTTAAAAAAAGAAAAAGCTCATAGTATTTTTACTTATCATGGAGCGATTGATTATTTAAAAATACCTGACGATTTAAACAAAAAACTTAAAACTAATTGGTTTTATATCTCATCGCTTAGTTCTCCAAAATGGCCTAGTATTTTAGAAAAAGTTTTTAAGTTTAAGTCTAAAAATAATATTAAGATTGCCTGGAATCCTTCTAGTGTTCAAATTAAAGCTAACTTTAAAAAAATTAAGCCTTTTTTAAAAGATTTAGATGTTATAATTTTAAATCAAGATGAGGCAAAAGAATTAGTTTCTAAAATAAAAAATATAACTGATTTTACAATTAAAAAAATATTAAAAGAGATTTATAACATGGGTCCTAGGCTGGTAGTTATAACTTGTGGTAAAAAAGGTGCTTTGTGTTTTAATGGTGAGAAAACATTTACTCAAAAAACTAAAAAAGTGAATGTGTTAAATACTACTGGAGCTGGAGATGCTTTTTCATCAGGTTTTATAGCTAGTTTATTTTTAAAACCTGATGATTTTCAAAGAGCTCTTGTTTGGGGTGTTTTAAATAGTAGTGCAGTGATTCAATTAAATGGTGCCCAAAAAGGACTCTTAAATAAAAAAGAAATTCAAAACATAAAAATTAATTAATATTAATTAATAAATTCATGTTAAAAATATCAGTTGTTATAGTAACTTATAATGCAAAAGAATATATTAAAGAATGCCTTGAAAGCTTAAAAAAACAAACCTTAAAACCCTTAGAAGTTATTGTGGTTGATAATAATTCTTCAGATAATACTATAGATATTATTAAAAGGGATTTTCCAGAAGTTAGTTTAATTGAAAATAAAGATAATAAATATTTTGCTCCAGGCAATAATCAGGGGATAGAATTAGCTTTAAAATCTAATCCTGATTATGTTTTCTTATTAAATCAAGACACTGTTTGTGAGCCTGATTGTTTAGAAAGGTTAGCCCAAAAAGCCAGAGAAAAGAATTTAGTTTTAGCCCAATCTCTTTTAATGTATCACCCAGAAACTCATTTAGTCCAAACTGCTGGCAATAATTTGCACTTTTTAGGTTTTGGTTATTCTTCAGGTTACAAAGTCGCAAAAGAAAAGTTTGATTTTAAAAAAGATAAATTACTGCATCCTGCATATTTATCTGGGGCTGCTCTTTTAATCAAATCTTCTTTTTTAAGAGAATACGGTGGCTTAGATAGTAAAATGTTTATGTATCATGAAGACACTGATATTAGTTTAAGGGCTAGAATATTAGATATTTTACCCAGACTTGTTCCTGAATCAATAGTTTATCACAAATATACTGAAAATATTTCTAATTTTCGTTGGTTTTGGTCAGAAAGAAATAGATTTGTTATTTTGTTAAAATTTTATAAATTACCAACTCTTATTTTAATTTTACCAGCTCTTTTATTTATGGAATTAGGTATTATTTTTTACTCTATTGTTTCAGGCTGGTTTTTTACTAAAATTAAATCTTATATAAGCTGGATATCAATTTTACCTCATATTTTAAAGGAAAGAAAAGAAATTCAAAAAATGAGAAAGACTCCTGATAAAAAATTAGCTAAACTTTTAACTAAAAAGTTTGATTTTGAAGGTTTTACGCACCCTTTAATTAAATATATTGTTAATCCTATTTTAGGAGTTTATTGGGGGTTGGTTAGTAAAATAATTTTTTGGTAAAATTGTCAATTTTATAATTAAAGTTATATTTTAAATTAGTTTTAAATTGCCCTAATTAGGGATTTTTTTTATAATATAATTAGATTAAGTTGTAATAAATTATTCAATATGAAAATTGTTCATGTTGTCTCAACCTTTCCTCCTTATAAGGGTGGGATGGGTAATGTAGCGTATGAAGAAGTAAAAAGGCTTTTTAAAAATCACCACGTAGTTGTGATTACGCCTGAAAATAAAAAAGAATCTATTTTAGGAAGAGATTATAAAATAGATTATATAAAACCAGTTTTTAAATATGGTAATGCTTTTTTTATTCCTCAAGTGGTTAAAAAATTAAAAAAGGCTGATATTATACATTTACATTGGCCTTTTATTGGTGGAGCTGAGGCAGTTTTACTATATAAAAAACTTGGTAAATTAAATGCTAAGCTGGTTGTTCAGTATCATATGGATTTAATAGATAGTGGTTTAAGGGGGATTTTGTTTAAGATTTATAAATCTTTATTCTCTGATTTAATGGTAAAACAAGCTGATAAAATTTTAGTTTCATCATTAGATTATATTAAACATTCTCAAATAAAAAAATATTATAAAAAATATAAAAATAAATTTCAAAGATTAGCCCTTGGAGTTGATACTAAAAGATTTAAACCTAAAAAGGTAGATAATTTTTTAAAGCCTAAAATGGAAAAAACAGATAATACGCTTTTGTTAGTAGGGGGGCTAGATAGAGCTCATTATTTCAAAGGAGTTGATATAGCCATTAAAGCTTTATCAATTTTAAATAAAGATAATTATAAATTAATTATAGTAGGAGAGGGAGAATTAAAAAAACAATTTAAAAAATTAAGTAAAAAACTAAAAGTTGAAAAAAATGTTATTTTTACTGGAAGAGTTTCTGATAAAAAGCTAGTTGATTATTACAATATATCAGATGCAGTTATTTTACCCTCTACTAGTAGCTCAGAAGCATTTGGCTTAGTACTTTTGGAAGGAATGGCTTGTTCTAAACCTATTTTAACTTCTAATTTACCTGGGCCAAGAAGTTTAGTGGATGAAAATGGTTATGTTATGAAAGTAGGCGATCCTAAAGATGTGGCTTGTAAAATTGATAAACTGTTTGCTAATTCAGTAAAAGAATTTTCTCAAAAAAGCTTGGAATTGGTAAGAAAAAAATATCAATGGCAAGGAATTGTTGATAATTTAGAAAATATTTATGAAAATCTCTAAGTTAAATTTAAAAATACAAAAAAACAATTATTTTTTATTTACTATTTTAAATATATTTTTAATAATTGTTTGGTATATTAATTTTCAATTATGGGGTAATATTTTTTTAAATTTTATTTGTTTAATTATATATGGATATATTGTAGGTTTATGGTTAGCTCGAATTTTAAATAGTATTGGTTTTAAAAGATATCAGTTTATTTTTGGAATATTAAGCTTATTTTTTTTAATAAGCTTTTTAATGGCAGTTCCTATTGTTTTTTATAAAATAGCACCTTGGTATATTTTTGGATTAGTATTTGTTTTAAATATTATATTTTCTTTTTTACAAAAACAAAAGTCTATTTTAAAAAGTTGTGAAATTTCTCTTAAAATAAAGTATAAAAAGATTTTTTATATTTGGTTGTTTTTAATTGTTGCTGGATTTTTAATTTTAATTCAATCTAGAACAGGAGAATATATTAGATCGCCTTGGAAAACTATTCCTAATGTTTATATTTATATTTGGCTTAGTATCTTATTAATACTGGGCTTTTTTGTTTTTAAAAAAATAAGTATTAAAAAATTTGTTTTAATATTCATTTTATCCAGCCTTTTAATGCATTGTTTTGTTATCTTTCCTTATAAAACAGGCTTTGGAGGAGATAAGTGGCGTCATATTGGAGCTGAGAGGTCTTTAATGCAAGGAGAGGTGTATCAACCTACTCTTTTTGGGGAGGGGGCCTCATATGTTGATATAGGTCCCTTAAAAGTGCCAGAAGTTTTAATAATAGGGAATAAAACCTCTTATTCTAATATGTGGGGAGGAGTTATATTTTTATCATGGTTAACTGGTTTAGATGTTTTTTGGATAGATTTAATTTTAGGGGCTTTGCTTTTTTCTATATTTTTACCATTTTTACTATTAGAGCTTGCTCGAATATTTTCAAAAAAGAAAAAGTTTTTAAAGATTTTCCTTCTTTCTTCAATCTGTTTTTATCCTTTAATTCTTTATACTAGTATAACTATTCCTAAAACATTTGGCTTTTTATTGTTTTTGTTTATTTTAGTTTATTTTTTTAAAAGATATTTAAACAAAAAAGAAAACCATTTTTGGTGGTTTTTTATATTTTCTTTGCTTTTACTGTATTTTAATTATGTTTTATATTTATTTATTTTTATAGAAATTATTATATTAGCTTATCTTTTAAAACATAAAGGCAAAAAAATATTTTTACCTTTGTTTGTGGTAGCTATAATATTTTTAATACTTTTATTTCCATTTTTAGACACCTTTCAATCAATGTCTGAGTTTGAAATGTCTAAAATAAATTTTCAAAATATTATTTCTTCAACTAGTGATTTTTTTCAAAACATCATTTTTGCTAACCCTTTATTTTCTAAAGTATATAGTTTTGAGCAAGATGGTTGGCTTTATGCCACTAAAGATATTAATTTGCCAGATTCTATTTTATTAAAAGTTTTTAATTGGAACAATATTTTTGGTCCTTTAATATGGTTTTTTGCAATATTAGGATTTGTTTTTTATAAAAAGGTAAAAAATAATAAATTGGGCTGGATATTTTTTTGGGCTCTTATAATAAGTTTTTTCAACCAAATGATTGCTGTTTATTTTATGCAAGGCAATCATATTTTTACTAAACGCTTAGTTTTATTTATATCGTTTTTAATGATACTTCCTTTAAGCTGGGGTATATTTAGATTTTATAAAAGCAAATTATTTGCTAAAAAAGAAAAGATGGTAGCTATTTTTATATTTTTAGCTCTTGTCTCAACCACAGTTTATATTTCTGGGCCTAAATTTAGAGTTGTAACAAAAGATGAGCACAAAGCAGCTCAATATATTTGGCAAAAATTAAAAGACAAAGATAAGCCTTTTTGTGTTTTAGCTAATACATGGCCCTTGCTGGGTTTAGAAGCAATTTCTAATAGAAAAATAGTCACAGGGGGCTTTCCTTTTTATTTTGAATATCAACAACCTGAAAGAGTACAGCTTTTTTATAACATGAATCAAGGCCCTTCAATAAAATATCTTGAAAAAGCATTAGATGTAACTGGAGCTGATAGTTGTTATTTTATGACTGAAAAAAAATGGTTGAATTTTAATGATCAACAAGGAGTTTTAAATAGATTAAATCAAATAATGGGTCAATATAAAAAAATAGGTCAGGTTTATATTTGGCATTATGAGCCTAAACAATAATTTAATTTATCATGAGATTAGAAAAAGCAATTAGAATAGTTTTTATTATTATATTCCTTGCAATCTTAGCATGGATTATTAGTCAAAATTTAATTTTAAGCGGGAAATTTATAGCCCAACATAATTTTTGTAAAGGTTCTAGGTTTATCAGCTATCTTTATCCTGAAAATAGGATTAGTCCGGTTATATATTCTGATAATTTTTGCTATCAAAATATTTTTGTAGAGCCAGCTTATTTTGACGTAAAATTACCCAGAACATTTTATCAGGCAAGGGTAGATTTAGAATATAAAAATCCTAATAACAATAAAATGAGCTTGGCTGTGATGAAAAAAAGAGAGCATCCTTTAGATTGGAATTTTAAAATTAAACCTATTAATAATAAAAGAATCAATGATTTAGATTGGTATTATATAAATAAAAATGGTATAAGTCTTTGGCAAAAAGAAAAAAAGTTTTCCAGTATTAAAGAATTTGTAAATAATTTGCCTAAAAAGAAAAAAATCGTTTTATTTAATTATGAGTTTGATAAACGAATTATAAGAGAGCATAAAAATATTATTGAATGGAGTGATAATATAAATTTTCAAGACAAACATTATATAATAGCTGAATTTATTCCACCTAAAAATTTAAAAAAGGGTTGGAAAAAAGCTAGTGTTTATTTTAATTTAAACAAAAGCTATATAAATGAAAGAGCTTTTGAGTTTATGATCTCAATCCCTGGACTAACAGAAAAAAGACAAAAAGTATCTATTAAAAATATTAAAGTAACACTTTTAAGACCTAAAACTAACTTTAATGTTTTTTTAAAAGACTTAAAAAGTTTTTTTATGCGTAAAATAAAAGCAACTTTGTTATGAAACCATTAAATTTAAATCAATTTTTAAAAATTATATATATTATTTTTAAAGAGCTCTTTATTGTAGCTAGTTTCTTTGCAATATTAATTTGTGTTTTAGAAGACTTACAATTTGGTCTAATTAGTTTTTGGTTTAGTTTTAAAACCTTTTTTATTATTTTAATAGGCGAGGGGGTATTAACACTTATTTTATCTCAATTTGTCAAAAGTAAATAAAATAGCTAAAATAATATAAAAGTAATTATTTTATTTATGGAAAAGTTTTTATATATTTTAATTATATTAATAGTAATAATATTTGGAGGCCTGTTTTATTTTTTAAATAAACGTTTAAAAAAATTACAAAAAGAAAAAAAAGAAAGCAATATTGATAATTTAATGAAAGATATAAGGCAATCCATTACTTCTGTTTATCATGAATTAGGAGCTATGAAAGAGATTGGCCATAAAATGGAGTCTCTTCAAGATTTTTTAAAATCTCCTAAAATGCGAGGAAATATTGGGGAAGAGGTTTTAAAAGATCTTTTAAAACAACACTTTTCTAAAAAACACTTTGAACTACAACATAAATTTGAAAATGGAAAAATAGTAGATGCTATTTTAAAAACAAAACAGGGTATTATCCCGATTGATTCTAAGTTTCCAATAGGAAGTTTTAATAATTTAGTAAAAGCTGAAAAAAATGAAAAATCTAGCGCTGAGAAAAAGTTCATTAGAGAAGTTAAAAAACATATTGAAAGTATATCACAAAAATATATTTTACCTGATTTAGGAACTATTAACTTTGCTATTATGTATGTTCCTTCAGAAGCTATTTATTATGAAATTATAAGAAGTGAGGGGGATCTAGAAGAATTTGCTAGAGATAAAAAGGTATATATTGTTTCACCTAATTCTTTTTATTATTTTCTAAAGGTTATTATGGCTGGTTTAGAAGGACAAAAAATTGAAAAAAATGCTAAAAAAGTTTTTGATGCTTTGTTATCAATTCAAAAAAAATCTCAAAAATTAGACAAGGAAATAGGTATAGTAAGCACCCACATAAATAATGCTAAAACAGCAATTGATAGGGCTAATAATAAAAGTATTAAATTAAATAGTACAATAGAAAATATTAAATCGTTAGAAGATTAAAATGAAATTTATAAAAGCAGTAGCAGTTTTAATGGGAACAGTTGTTGGGGCGGGCATTTTTGCCCTGCCTTATGTTATTGCTCAGGTTGGTTTTATGGTCGGCCTGGGATATCTTTTTTTATTTGCAGCTATCTTTTTAATAGTAAATTTATGTTATGGAGAAGTAGTGCTTAGAACAAGAGGAGATTTAGAAATGTCTGATTATGCTAAAAAATATTTAGGCAATTGGGGAAAACTTTTAATAACACTTTCTTTAATGCTTGGAATTTATGGAGCAATGGTAGCCTATACTATAGGAGTAGGTAATTTTTTACATAATTTATTATCTCCAGCAATAGGGGGTAGTGCTTTTTTATGGTCTATAATTTTTTGGACAATTGCTAGTTTTATAATTTACAAAGGAGTGGGGATTGTTTCTCAAATAGAAACATTCATGGCAATAGCTTTGATTTTTGTAGTTTTGTTTGTCTTTTTCTTGTCTTATTCATCTATTGATATGACTAATCTAGTTTTTACAGATTTAGCTAAACTGTTTTTGCCATATGGTGTAATTCTTTTTGCGTTTGGAGGGGCTTCAGCTATTCCTACTATGAAACGTATTTTAAAGGGCGAGGAAGGTAAACTAAAGCCAGCTATTATTTTAGGGTCTCTTTTACCTTTAATAATATATGTTATTTTTGTCTTTGCTGTAGTTGGGGTAACTGGTGTAAATACAAGCGAGACAGCTATTTTAGGGTTAGCTGATATAACTGGAGGAAAAGTCTTTTTAATAGGGGGAGTTTTTGGAATTTTAGCCATGACTACTTCTTTTTTAGGTTTAGGGCATATTTTAAGAGAGCTTTGGCATAGAGATTATAATTTCCCTGTTTTACCAGCTTGGGCAGTGACTGTTGGTGTTCCGCTTTTTTTATTTATAGGAGGGCTTAAAAGCTTTGTAAATGTTTTAAGTGTTTCTGGGGGGCTTCTTTCAGGCATTCAAGGTATAGTACTTTTATTAGTTTTTTATGAAGCCAAAAAAAGAGGTACAAGAAAACCAGAATTTAATATTCATTTTCCTAAACTTTTTTCTTATTTATTTTATTTTGTTTTAATAATTGGTATTATATATCAAATTGTAAATATTTGATCTAATATATAAATTTAAACTTATTTTTCCTACTTTGATAAAAAGTGGGAATTTTTATTTTAAAAGTTATCCACACATACAATATTTGTCATGTGTAGGAAAATGGTATATAATATAATTGTTGTGGAAATATGTGGATAAAAGTGGGGAAAACCAATCATATCTGTGGATAACTTTAAATTTAATTTAAATTTATATGTTTATAGGGGAGTATGAGTACAAAATAGATAATAAAAATAGACTGGCTATTCCAGTTAAATTTAGAGACCAATTAAAATCGGGCTTAGTAGCTACTCGCGGTATAGATACATGTCTTTCCATATATACTAAAAAATCATGGCAAAAATTAGTAGAAAAACTTAAAAGTTTACCAATTAGTAAATCAAAAAATAGAGCTTTTAATCGTTTAATGCTAGCTGGAGCTATGGATATGAAATTAGATAAACAAGGCAGAATTACTTTGCCTGATTTTTTAATTAAATACGCTAATTTAAAAAAACAAGCTATTATAGCCGGGCTTTATGATAGGTTAGAAGTTTGGGATAAGAAAATATGGCAAGATTACAAAAAAAGATCAGAAGCTAGCAGTTCCGATATAGCAGAAGCTTTGGATGAAATAGGAATTTAAATAAAAAATATGCATGTACCAGTTCTTTTAAACGAGGTTATAAAAACTTTTTCTCCAAAACCAAATGAAAATTATATTGATTGCACAATTGGTGCAGGAGGACACAGTTTTAAAATTTTAGAAAAAATATCTCCTAAAGGCAAAGTGCTTGGAATAGATCTTTCTTTAAAAGCTATTAAAAAGCTTGAAAAAATTAAAAAAGAAAAAAAACTTTCCAATAGATTGATTCTTGTAAATGATAACTTTTCTCATTTAAAACACATAATTGCAAAAAAAGATTTTAAACCTGTTCATGGAATTTTGTTTGACTTTGGTATTTCAACAGATTTATTAAAAAATAGTAATCGTGGTTTTACATTTATTAAAAAAGAACCCCTTGATATGAGATTTAATACAAAAAAGAGTAATTTAACTGCTAAAAAAATAGTTAATAATTATTCTCAAAAAGAACTTGAAAATATTTTTGTAAAATACGGAGAAGAAAGATGGAGCAAAAAAATATCTCAGGAAATAATCAAACAAAGAAAACGCTCTCCTTTAAAAACTACTAGGGATTTAAGAAGAGCAATAGAAAAGGCTTTAGGTTATAAGTTTCATATTAAATGTTTAGCAAGAATATTCCAGGCTTTAAGAATTAAAGTTAATAATGAGTTAGAAAATATTGAAAAAGGTTTAAGACAAAGTTTTAATGTTTTAGAAAAAGGAGGGAAAATAATTACTATAACCTTTCATTCTTTAGAAGATAAAATAGTAAAAAGTTACTTTAAAGATAATAATAAACTTATTTCTTTGTTTAAAACCCCTTTAAAACCCAGTGATCAAGAAATTAAAAAAAATAATAAGGCGCGAAGTGCTAAACTACGTGCTGTATATAAAAAATAAATATGGAAAAGACAAGAAATTATTTTTATTACAATTTAATATTAGTAGGACTTGTAATGGTTAGTGTGGGCTTTTGTGTGTTCTATGCTAATGCGGGAATTTCTTCTAGTATGGAAATTAAAAAGCAGCAAGAAAATATTCAAACTCTTCGCAGCAAACAAGAAGGATTAGTTAAAAGACTAGTGAGCTTAAGCTCTATTCAAAGAGTTTATGATGAGGTTAAGGTATCTGATATGGTAGAAGTAAAAACTGCAGATTATATTATAATACCACAAGAAACTTTTGCTAAAAAATAAGAAAAAATTTCATGTCAGGACGTTTTAAATTTATCATTTTTATTATTTTTATAATTGTTTTAATTTTTATCGCCCGCTTGTTTGAATTACAAATCCTAGGGCGAGATTTTTATATTAGCAAAGAAAAAAGAATAGAAGACATCCCAGCTGAAAGGGGAGAAATATTGATAAAAGAAGAAGATCAGTTTTATCCTTTAGCGATTAATACAACCCGTTATGATCTTATAGCTTCTCCAGTTAATATTAAGGAAGGAGAAATTAAAAATTGGATTAATCAAATGATAGAATTAGATGTTTTAGATATAAAGGAAAAGATATCTGAAAATGGCAATCACCCTTTAATTTTAGAAGAAAATCAAGATAATATAAAAATAAAAGAAATGATTGAGAGGCTTTCTAAAAAGGGGGACTATTATGAATTAATAAAAAAAGATTTAACTAAACGCAAGGTAGAAGAAATTAAATCTAATAATGTAAAAGGAATATTTTTTGAGCCTAAAACTAAAAGGTATTATCCAGAAAATAATTTATTTTCACATGTAACAGGATTTTTAGGATATAATGCAGGAAATCCTCAAGGACAATATGGGGTTGAAGAATTTTTAAATGATAAACTTACAGGAAAGCCTGGGAAAAGAGAATTAAGTTTAGCAGCAGGAGAAAAAGACTTTTTAGCTAGTAAAATTAAAAAAGCCCCTAAAGATGGTAAAGATGCTATATTAACCCTAGATCATTCTATTCAATTTTTTACTTGTTCGCTTTTAAAAGAATCTATTAACAAATATAAGGCTGATACAGGATCAATAATTGTAATGGATCCTAAAACTGGTTCAATTTTATCAATGTGTAATCAGCCTGATTTTAACCCAAATCAGTATTCTAAGGTCAAAGATTTAAAAACTTTAAAAAATAATAGTATAGCTTTTGCTTTTGAGCCGGGATCAATTTTTAAACCTTTAACCATGGCTTCTGCTATAGATCAGGGGGTAGTTGAGGCAGAAACAACATTTTTTGATCCCGGGGAAATTAAAGTAGAGGACTTTACTATTACTAATGTTAAAAACAGAAGGTTTGGTAGGGTAGATATGACAGAAGTTTTAGAAAAATCTATAAATACTGGTATAATATTTGCAGCTAAAAAATTAGGTAAACAAAATTTTAGAAATTATTTAAAAAAATTTGGCTTTGGTAGTTTAACAGGTATTGCTTTAGCTGGTGAAGAGGGTGGGGACATAAGTAATTTAGATAAAATCTCAAAAACTTATTTTTATACTGCTTCTTATGGGCATGGAATCTCAGCCACTCCTTTGCAAATTATTAGCGCTTTTAATGCTATTGCAAATTCAGGTAAATTAATAAAGCCAAGAATTGTTGCTGGATTTAGATCAAATAATCAATTAGATTTAAATGATCCAAAATTGATAAGACAAGTAATTAAAACAAAATCTGCTAATATAGTTTCTGCTATGATGGTTTCAGTAGTTAAAAACGGTTATGGTAAAAAAGCTGGTTTAAAAGGTTATAATATAGCTGGGAAAACCGGGACTGCTCTAATTCCTAAAAAGGGTGAGAGAGAATATTCAGATAAAGTTATTCATTCTTTTATAGGATTTGCCCCAGCAGAAAATCCTCGTTTTACCGCCTTGATTACTTTAAGAAATCCTAAAACAGAAGATTTTTCAGATGCTACTGCAGCCCCGACTTTTGGTAAATTAGCAGAATTTATATTAGATTATTTTAATGTACCTCCTACTCAAAAATAATTATGTTAAAAAAAATATTAGAAAAAATCTTAGCTATTTTAGCAAAAATAATAATTAAAAGATATCACCCTATTATTGTAGGGATTACTGGCAGTGTAGGAAAAACTTCTACTAAATGTGCTACTTATAGGGTTTTAAAAGATAAATACAGCACCAGAGAGTCTTTTAAAAACTATAATAATGAAATAGGAGTCCCTTTAACTATTTTAGGAGAAAAATCACCTGGTAAAAATTTATTAAAATGGCTAAAAATTTTTATTAAAGCTATTGGTAAAACTTTTGTTTATCCTTCTTTTCCAAAGATTTTAATATTAGAGATGGCAGTAGACAAACCAGGGGATATGGATTATCTTTTAAAAATAGCAAAGCCGTCTAGGAGTATTATTACTGCTATAAGTCCAGCTCATACTAAATTTTTAGGTAGTGTAGAGGGAGTATTAAAAGAAAAACAAAAAATAGCTACTAGTTTAGGTTATTCTGGTTGGGCTATTTTAAATGCTGATGATTCTAAAGTTTTAGGAATTAAAAATAAAATTTCTTCTAAAGTTATAACATATGGCTTATCTGATAAATCAGATGTCCAAGCAGTTGAATTAAATTTTATTCAAGATTTTAATGGTCGAATGGTGGATTTAAAAGGAGTTAGTTTTAAATTAAAATACAAAGGTAGTATTGTTCCTGTGTTTTTACCAAAAGCAACTACAAAAGCCCAAGTTTATGCTAGCCTTGCTTCTGTTGCTGCAGCTATTACCTTAGGGATAAATGTGGTTGAGGCAGCTAAACGACTTTCTAAATACAAACCATTACCTGGTAGGATGAGGCCTATTTATGGTATTAAGTCCAGCCTTATATTAGATGATACTTATAATGCTTCCCCAAGAGCCTTAGAGTTTTCTTTAAAAACTTTACAAAAAATAAAAAAACACCCTCAAAGTAAAAAATGGGTGATTATAGGAGATATGAAAGAATTAGGCAGAAAATCTCAAGACATTCATTATGAATTTGGTAAAAAAATTGCTCAAATGGATTTTAATTATCTTGTTACTGTGGGGCCTGAGGCAAAACACCTTGCTAAAGGGGCTCGCTTATCAGTTATGGATAAAGATAATATTTTTGAATTTGATAATTCTCAGAAAGCAGGAGAATTTATTAAAGAAAAACTTGGGACAGGGGACACACTTTTAATTAAAGGGTCTCAAGCAGTTAGAATGGAAAAAATTGTAGAAAAGATAATGAAAGAAAAGGATAAAGTGGAAGAACTTTTAGTGCGTCAAGGTGAAAAATGGAAATAAATATCTTATATTTTTTTCACCATATAACTACCTTTTAAATGATAGCCTAATTTTTTATAATATTGTCTTACTCCAATGCCTGAAATAACTGCCATTTTATTAAAACCTTGTTTTTTAGCAATTTTTTCAGATTTTTTAATTAATGTTTTACCAAATCCTGCATGTTGAGCTAAACTTTTTTTATGCTTTTTTAAAGGCATCATTTGTCCATAAGTATGCACTTCTCTTATAAGTGCTGCTTTTTTTAATTCTGGTAAAAATTTTGAAACAATATTTTTCTTGGTTAAACGTAGACGTAAAAATGCAGCTAATTGATTATTATTATTTTCAAAAGATAAAAAGTGTTCTTTACCCTTGCTGGCATTATATGATCTTTTTATAAAATGGAAATTTTTTGGATTTATTTTTTGTGATTTTATTTCTCTACAACGAATACATTTACAAGAATCTCCTTGTTTTTCTAATTTATTTTGAATTACTTCTCTTAAATTAGATGTTTTACTACCTCCTTGAATTTGCCAAGCTGGCACATCTCTTATAAGTCGATTAATACGAACATAAGGGGGTACATTTAATTTTAATTTCATTAAGAGCTTAATAAGAGTTTTTTCCTCATAAGGCTTATAAATGCCCTTTTTATAAAGTTGATATAGCTTAGACCCCTTTGAAACAATACAAGGATATATTTTAATCATATCTGGTCTAAATCTTGAATCTTGAAAAACTTTTTTAAAGTATTTTAAATCTTTTTTAAAATTAGAACCATATAAACCAGGCATTAAATGATAACATATTTTAATGCCAGCATCTTTTAAAAGTTTTGTGGCTTTGACCACAGCCTTTGTACCATGGCCACGTTTATTTAGCTTTAGTATTTTATTATTTAATATTTGAACCCCTAATTCTACTCTAGTACAGCCTAAATTTCTCATTTCCTTAATTGTTTTTTTAGTAATATAATCTGGTCTTGTCTCAAGTGTAATACCAATTATTCTGTGATTAGCAGTTTCATTAATCTTTTGAGCCTTTTTTAAGCTAGAAGCTTTTTTTTGATTAGCTCCATCAAAGCATCTTTTAATAAACCACTTTTGATATTTAACTGGTAATGCATTAAAAGTTCCTCCTATAACTATTAATTCAATTTTATCAACTGGATGACCTTGTTTTTTTAATGAATCAACCCTTTTTTTAGTTTGAAGATAAGGATCAAAATCAAGTCTTTTAGCCCTTTCTACAGCTGGTTCACCAGAAAGATAGCTTTGAGGAATACCTTTTTCTTTAGGACAATAAATACAATTACCTGGACATTCCCAGGGTTTTGTTAAAACGCTAACAATAACAACCCCTGAAAGACTTCTAACTGGTCTTTTTTTTAATTTTTCCAAAAAACTGTTTTTATCTATTTTATCTTTATCTTTTAGCTTGTTATAAGTTTGTAAAATAGAAATATTAGAAGGTACTTTTTTACCTATGCCCTTAGAAAACTTCTTTTTTAAATCTTCTAAATGATTTTTAGATTTAATGTTAGTTTGAGATATTTTAGTTGTAATTTTTTTAAGATCGTCTTTTTTCATAAAATAGAATTTAATTATTTTTATAATAACATAAAAATGACTAATTGGAAAAATTCTTTAATTGATAGTTTAGATCAATAGTATTATAATAAAATAAATAATAACTAAATTTATGAAATATAAAAAAGCTAAAAATATAATCAATAAAAATAAAAAAGATTGGAATAAAATTGCTAAAAAATTTTCTAATACTAGGAAATTTTTATGGCCTGAACTAAAAAATTTAAATCAATATGTTAAAAAAGGAGACAAGGTGCTAGATTTAGGTTGTGGTAATGGTAGACTTTTCCAAGCCTTTAATAAAGATATCAATTATACAGGAGTTGATTTGTCAAAAGAATTGATTAATATAGCCAAACAAAAATATGATAGTGAAAATATAAAATTTATAACTACTAATGCCCTTAACCTTCCTTTTGAGAAAGATTATTTTGATATAGTTTTTTCTATTGCAATGCTCCATCATATACCTAGCAAAAATTTGAGAAATAAATTTTTAAAGCAAGTAAAAAAAGTTTTAAAACCTGATTCCCTTTTTATTGTTAGTGTTTGGGATTTATGGAGGTTAAAAATTTTCATACGTTACAAAATTTGGCCTATGATTTTTGGTTGGCATCCCAAAGGTCTTGATTGGAAAGATGTTTATATACCGTTTAAAACAAAAAATGGTAAAGTAAAAAGGTATTATCACTGTTTTACTCAAAATGAACTTATTAAACTTTTAAAAAAGCATAAATTTAGTATTAAAAAATCTTATAAAACTAAAAAAGGTAATATTTTCTTAATTTGTAAGAATTTGCTATAATTAAAAATATGAATTTAGATAAATTATTTCATGCTTATGATATAAGAGGTATTTATCCTAAACCTCTTAATAAAGAATTTGCCTATAAACTAGGTAAAGCTTTAGTTGTATTTTTAAAAAAACAATTTTCAGGTAAAATATCTGTTATTGTGGGAAGAGATGGTAGATTTTCATCTTTACCGCTTTATAAAAGCTTTTCTAAGGGAATAATTAAGCAAGGTGCAAATTTGATAAACATTGGCCAGGTAGCAAGTGATAGCCTTTATTTTGCCCTGAATCACTTAAAAAAACAAGCTGGGGTTATGATAACAGGGAGTCATAATCCTAAAGATTATAATGGTTTTAAGATAGTTTTAAAAGGTCCCTGGTATTTATCTGGTGAATCAGGTTTACCTGAATTAAAAGAAATTATTAAAAAAGATCAATTCCCTAAAAATTCTAAAAAAGGAGATATTAAAGGTTATAATATAATATCAGAGTATAAGAATCACATTTTATCTTTATTTAACATAGATGATATAAAGAAAAAAAATATAGTAGTTGATGCTGCCAACGGGGTAGCTTATAAAGCAATTAAAAAAATAGCTCTAGATATTCCAGTTAATTTAGATTGTATTTATTGTAATTTAGATGATGATTTTTCTCATCATAGTCCTGATCCTATTAAATTTAAAAATATTAAAGATTTATGTAAAAGAGTAAAGACAAACCAAGCTGATTTTGGATTAGCTTTTGATGGAGATGGAGATAGAACTGTTTTTGTAGATGAAAAGGGTAATCCTATTAAACCAGACATAATACTTGCTTTATTTTCTAAATATTTTTTAAAAAAAGAGCCTGGAGCTTCTATAGTTTATAACATAACTTGTTCTAAAATAGTACCAGAAATTATTAAAAAAAATGGAGGCAAGCCAATTGAAAATAGAACTGGCTCTACTTTTATGAAAATGGTTTCTAAAAAAGAAGGTGCTATTTTAGGGGGAGAAATTTCAGCTCATTTTTGTTATAAAGATAATTATTTTTCTGAGTCAGGCATGTTAACTCTTTTAGTTATGTTAGATATTCTTTCAAAAACAGACAAAAGCTTATCTCAATTAATTAAACCTTTTAAAAAATATTATAGAACTAATGAAAACAATTTCAGGGTTAAAGATAGGCAAAAAATTATTCGCTATATAGCCGACCATTACAAAGATTATAAAAAAAATTGGCTAGATGGCTTAACAATAAAATCAAAAAATTGGTGGTTTAATGCAAGACCCTCTAATACCGAACCTCTTTTAAGGGTTGTAGTAGAGGCAGATAAAAAATCTATTGCTCAAAAAAGGTTAAAAGAAATTAAAAATATAATTAAAAGTAAAACATGATTGGATTTTTTGATTCAGGCATAGGAGGCTTAACAGTTTTAAAAGAACTATATAAAAAAATACCTGATGTTAATACGATTTACTTTGGTGATACAGCTCGCGCCCCTTATGGTAACAAGGGTGAAAAAGTAATAAAGCGTTATTCATCTCAGGTAGTTAATTTTTTAATAAAGCAAGGAGCAGAAATTATAGTAATAGCTTGTAATACTGCTTCAGCAGTTGCAACTAATCACTTAAAAGATAATTTTGATTTACCAATTTTTGAAGTAGTTACACCTGGGGTAGAAAAAGCCCTCAAGGTAAGTCGTAATAACAGAATTGCTGTTTTAGGCACCAGAGCTACTATTAATTCTGGTATTTATTCTAGGTTAATCAAAAGCAAAGAGCCCCAAGCTAGGGTATTTTCTAAGCCAGCCCCCTTATTTGTTCCATTAGTTGAAGAAAATTGGCTTAAAAAACCAGAAACTAAAATGATAATTCAAAGATATTTACAATTTCAATCTCAATTTGATACTTTAATTCTAGCTTGCACTCATTATGGATTTTTATTTAATTTAATAAGGGAAGAATTAAGTCATAATGTAGAGATAGTTGATCCTGGCAAGGAATTAGTTAAAAAATTAAGCATTTTTTTAAAAGATAATAAAAAGATTAAAAGGATGGTGAAAGGAAAAAAACATAAATTTTTAGTTTCTGATAAAACAAATAAATTTCAAGAATTAGCCCGAGATTGGCTTAAAAAAGATATTCAATTAAATCAACATAGTTTTTAAATAAAATATTTATGTTGGATATAATATTAGCTCCTATTTTAACTGGACTTTCAACAGGTATTTATTGTGTTACTACTTGTTTTCCATTTGTAGCTCCTATAATGATTGATAAAAGAAGAGATAAAAAGAAAAATACTAAGGTTTTTTTAAAATTTATTTCTGGAAGATTTTTAGGTTATATTCTTTTTGGGGCTATATTTGGTTTTTTAGGATCTACTATTAATCAAAACCAAGTAGATTTGATATCTAACATATCAATGATTGTATTTTCCTTACTTTTAATTTTACATGTATTAGGTGTAATAAAAAAAGGGAAAGTTTGTTTGAAAAAAGACATAAGCATACCTTTTTTAATGGGATTTTTTATGGGGATAAATATTTGTCCTCCTTTTTTATTATCATTAAGTTATGTATTTCAATTAGGCAATGTTTTGGGCGGTGTTTTATATTTCACTTTATTTTTTATAAGTAGTTCAATTTACTTTTTACCACTTTTAGCTTTAGGTTTGCTAAACAAATTTAAAGAATTTAGATTAGCTGGTAAAATAAGTGGGGCAGTGGTTGGAATATCTTTTTTAATGTATAGTTTATATAATATAATATTTTAATTATTTATTTATGAGTGATAAAAATTTAGATTTAATTTTTTATAAAGCCTCAAAATGGAGTGGTTATATTTTAGGCATTTTAGTAATTGTATTTTTTATAAGTGGTTATGGTATGACAAAGGGAATTATGCCTAGAATAACAGCTACTTATATACATAATCAACTTTTGCCTATCCCTTTTATTGTTTTAATGCTAATTCATATTATTGGTTTTTTAAGGCCAAGATTTAAAAAATATTTTAATAAAAACTGGATGGCTGATTTATATATTATTATATTTAGTTTATTATTTTTAGGGGCATGTTTATATCTTTATTTTTTATAAAATATTTTTTTAATATAAAAATGTAATTAAGTTTTTTATGAAAAATATTAAAATAAAAATTGGAGCCACATTATTTTTAATAGCTATAATACTTCTGGTTTGTTTTTTAATTTATAACCAAGAAAAAAATAAAAGTTTAAATACAAAAAATTTAAAAGAAGCAAAATATTATGAAAAGCTAGATAATGGCATGGTAAGATGTAATTTGTGTCCTAATCGTTGTGTTTTGTCTCCAGGACAAATAGGGGATTGTAGGGCAAGAAAAAACGTTAATGGAAAACTTGTATCACTAGTTTATGGCAAAGTTGCATCAAATCATATTGATCCAATAGAAAAAAAGCCTTTATTTCATTTTTTACCAGGCAGTCAAACTTATTCAATTTCAACTACAGGCTGTAATTTAAGATGTAAATTTTGTCAAAACTGGCAAATTTCTCAAGTTTTTCCTTGGCAAGTTGAAACTACTCAAATGTCCCCTAAACAAGTAGTTGACAAAGCTCTTAATTTAGGGGTTAAATCTATTGCTTTTACTTACAATGAACCCACAATTTATTATGAATATATGCTAGATATTGCTAAATTAGCTAAAGAAAATGGTTTAAAAACAGTTGTAATTAGCGCTGGTTATATTAATGAAAAACCATTAAAAAATCTTTTGCCATATATTGATGCTTATAAGGTAGATCTAAAAGGATTTAGTAGTAATTTTTATCAAAAAATGACTAGTGGCAAATTAGAACCAGTTTTAAAAGCATTAAAAATTATTAAAAAGAGTAATACTTGGCTTGAAGTAGTAAATTTAATTATACCAGGGGAAAATGACTCTAAAAAAGAATTAAAAGATTTAATAGTTTGGGTGAAAAATAATCTAGGTAAAGAAATCCCACTTCATTTTACAAGATTCCATCCTAATTACAAAATTAAAAATTTAGCTCCCACCCCAATAAAAACGTTAAAACAAGCAAGAAATCTAGCCGAAAAATTAGGAATGAAATATGTATATACTGGTAATATTTATGATGAAAAAGGCTCTACTACTTATTGTCCTTCAGGTAAGCCAGCTATAGTAAGACAAGGGTTTTTAATTAAAGCTAATAATTTAAATAAAGGACTTTGTCCTAATGGTGATAAAATTCCAGGTATTTGGGAATAATTTTTATATTTTATGAGTTTAGAAAAAACAAAGAAAATATTAATTTGGATATTTATTTTAGCCATAATCATTATTATTGGCTTATTTGGTTTTTATCAAATTAAAAAATTCAATCTTAATAAAAAAGATCCTGTTATAAGAGAACAAGCAGCAGCTGGTAGTTTTTATCCAGCTAATAAATTAGTTTTAAATCAAACTATAGATAATTTCTTGAACCAAAAATATAATAAAGTATCTAATAAAAAAGTTTTGGGGTTAATTTTACCACATGCAGGTTATCAGTTTTCAGGCAAAACTTTAGCTCAAGGAATAAAACACTTGGCTAATCAAAATATAAAAAGAGTTGTCATTTTAGCTAATAGTCATCAAAAATATTTTAATGGGGTTTCAACTTATTTAGGAGATTATTATAAAACTCCTTTAGGGAAAATAGCTGTTGATAAAGCATTTGTTAAAAGGCTTATTAACTCAAGTTCAAAAATAAATTATTTTTCTTCCGCTCACAAAAATGAACACTCTATTGAGGTAGAATTACCTTTTTTACAAAAGGTGATTAAAAATGACTTTAAAATAGTTCCTGTTCTTTTTGGTAATAAAGATAAGGCGAGTTTTAAAGAAATAGCCTCTTTCTTAACCAAAAATTATACTAAAGAAACCATTTTTATAGCAAGCTCTGATTTATCTCATTATCCTGAAAAAAAATTAGCAGAAAAATTGGATCAAAAAACCATTAATTTAATTTTACAAGGAGATACAAATAATTTTGAAAAACAAACCCACATTTTAAAAGACAAATATAGTGTTTCCACCTTAGCTTGTGCTAAAGATGCTATAAAGGCTTTAATGATAATATCTAATAATTTAAAAGCTGAATCTAAGCTAATAAATTATACAAATAGCGGAGATTCAACAAATAGTAAAAAAGTTGTTGGTTATACCGCAATAGGGTTTTTCAAGGAAAAAGACGAATTTTTACTTAATGAAAAACAAAAGAAAACCTTAAAAGAAATAGCAAAAAAAAGTGTTTATCAATTTGTTAAAAACAAAACAGTCCCTGAATTTAAAATTAAAGACCCTTTATTAAATAAAAACGTAGGTGCTTTTGTAACCTTAAAAAAACAAGGACAATTAAGAGGTTGTATTGGTAGATTTTCCCCAACTAAAAAACCACTTTTCCAAGTGGTCCAAGATATGGCAATAGCAGCATCTAGTTATGATAAAAGATTTCAACCTGTTTCAGCTTCGGAATTATCACAGCTTAGTTATGAAATATCAGTTCTTTCACCTATGCAAGAAGTGGATAGTTTAAATGAAATTATTTTAGGCAAACATGGTGTGTTTATTAAAAAAGATAATAAATCCGGTGTGTTTTTACCGCAAGTAGCAGTTGATAATAATTGGGGGATAAATAAATTTATGTCTCAACTTTGCTTACAAAAAGCAGGACTTTCAAAAGACTGTTATAAAGACAAAGATTTAACAATTAAAGTCTTTAATGCTCAGGTATTTTAAATAATCTAATCATCGTTATAATAAATATATTTAAAATTATTATAACTAAAATAGTTTGAAAAAGTCCTAAAATAGGCAAAATAACAACTGGCAAAATAGAACCTAAACTAGCCCCTAAAAGATCACTACTGTATATTTGGCTAGTTTTTTTATATATCTGCTTTTGTGTTTTTAAATAAATTTGGTTGACTAAAGGAAATATAATAGCAGTAAAAAAACCAGCTATTATACTTAAAATTAAACATATTAATTCTTGTATTTGATAATTGAAAACAGAGATATAATAAAAGATTAAAATTAATAAAAGACTTATAATTACAATAAAAATATGATATTTTTCTAATTTTTTAAGGTTTATATTTTTAATTTTAAAAGATCTCCAAATACCCAAAGCCATACCAAGTGTAAAAAGAGCTATAAGTAGGGATATTCTATAATAAAGATAACCTATTAAATTTTGGTAAGTCATTATAATAATCACTTCAAATGACATACTAGATATAGCCCCAATACATGCTGAAGCAAATAAAGAATATTTTTTTCTTTTATTAATAATAAAAAAAGCTAAAAAAATAAAAAACACTAAAATATACCAAAAATGATTAACTATAATTTGAAATAATTGAGATAATTTAGGATAAAAATGATCTAGCCAAAACAAAGAGTTATAAAAATATCCTACCGGACGTAAAAGAGTATTAATTTTTACTTTCTTAGATAAGAATTTAAATTTAGGTTGAGTTAAGCGATAAGATAAATAAGCTTTATTTACTAAATTCGTCTTAATATTTCTTTTACGGAAAAAATTTATTAGATTTTTATTTTGTTGATTAAATTTATTTTGTTTGCTAGCTAAATATATATTATTATTACCTGGTAAAACTTTAGTATTTAAAAAAATCTTAGATAAACTCTGGTAAATGCTTGTATTTAATTTTTTTAAATTTTGATTAGTTTGAGAGGGGCTAGATTGGAGATAAACCGTTATAATACCCTTTTTATCTAAATTAGATTTTGCAAGTTTAAAAAAAT
>CAZBSA010000003.1:0-2281 GCA_964494785.1 uncultured Gammaproteobacteria bacterium
TTAAACCAGTATCAGCCGATGTAATAGGAGGATTTAATCAGCGCCTATTAAATGAATATATCAGGTTTAATAATATGGACGATTTTCCTGAAATAAAGTTAATAGGATTTTTTACGCCCGGTGATTCACGCTCTGAATCTGATCGTATAAGATATGGAGCTTATAAAATAGAGAACGGCGAATGTTTCTCAAAGGGTCATAAACGACTCTCTTTTAAGATTTATTGGACTAAAAAAGACTTAATTCAATACTCAGACAATGATTGGCACAATATTAAAAGACTGGAATTTAAAAAAAGAAGAGCTGAAAAAGAAGTTGAAAGATTACAAGAAAAACTTTCTAAAGAAATAGATTCAAAAAAGGAAAACATACCTTCACATACTTCTTCTGATGTACCTAATGACCCCAGCTTCATGCCCCACACGCCCCATGCATTAAATTTATCAAAAGAAGAAAGAATCAAACGTGCTTTACATGGAGCCAAGGAAAATGTTTCGGAAATTGAAAGTGATTTAAAATCATCAAGAAAAGAAACTGATGGTGGCATTAATTTAAGAAGATTAAGATTAACTTCTTACAAAAATGAAAGAGGAAATACCGATTATGTTCCTAAAAATAAAAACCTCAATTTATTATTAGAGTACAAGGACGACTTGTCAGTAAAAAAAAGAAAGAGATATGTTGACAATGATAGTCCAATAAAAAAACTAATTCTTGAATATTCTATTATTCAAAAACCGAGTGGGAAAATTACCGCTTACAGATCAAAAAAAATATTTGCAGATAATAACAATCAGCCTATAAAAGTCAGAACTTATAAAAAGCCAACAAAAATCAATAAGTTTTGGCAACAAATTAAAAGCTTCTTTAAACAAATATTTAGCCTCTTATAAAAGAATATGATATAATATTAATATCCGCCATACTCTTATTATAGACTCAGATTTGCCCCTAAAAAGCAAGCTTTACATGATAAGATTGCTAAAACCTATGTAATTAAAAATAAATAAATTAAATAATTTATAATTTTATGAAAAAAAATATTAATTTAATTTTTATCTTAATTTTTTTAAGTCTTTTTTTAATTAAACCAGCATCAGCCGATGTAATTCCTGGAGACAGTCATCCGTTAGATAAGTGTGTAAAGTTTACTAATCTTAATGATTTTCCTAACATAGTATTAATAGGTTTTTACAAAGGACCAATAATGGTTGATAAGTATCAAGCTTATAAAATAAAGAATAATAAATGTTTAACAAAAGGCTATAAACATAACTTGCTTTATGTTTATTCAACAACAAAAGATAAATTTAAAAAATTAAATCTTAAAAAATTAGAATTAAAATCTCATAAGGTTAAAACAGGGGGTATGAACAAAGATGGAGAACCTTTATACCAGACAGTTTATGGTCCTAAAAATTTAAATTTATTGTTAGATTATAATAATTTAGAGGATTCACACGGAGGATACGTTAGTAATGATAACCCGTTAAAAAAACAAATCATTGAATATTCTATTGCAAAAAAATCAAATGGAGAAATTGTAGCTTACAAATCAAAAGAAATTTCTGCATATAATAACGACCAGCCCAAACAAATAAAAAGATTTGAAAAACCAGATTTAGACACCAGTAATAAAGAAGAAGATATAATTAACAAAGAGGGGAATGATAAAAATAAAGAGCATAAGATAGAACAAGATAAAAAACAAATAGATGACAAAAAAAGAGAAAGGGAAGAAGAAAAGAAAAAAAATAGGCAAGATAAAGAAGAAAATAAACAAAATTCTCAAAAACAAGATAAAAAAGAAACAGCAGGAAGGCGAGAGAGGCTTCCTAGTGGTCCCTTAAATATAAATAGATTTTGGCAGCAAATTAAAAATGTCTTTAAACAAATATTTGCGATATATAAATAAATATGTTATATGAATATAAGTTTCTTTTAGCCTTAGGTATAACCTTGATAATTGAAGTACCTATTGTATGGATACTATTTAAAAAGATCTTTAAATTTAAAAAAGTAAAAACATTTAAACTAATTTTGATTGCATTGCTAGCTTCTATTTCTACGTTACCGTATTTATGGTTTATTTTACCTATATTTATTAAAGATGGATCCTTGTTTTTTATTATAGGTGAAGTTTTAGTTGTTTTTATAGAAGCTCTTATTTATAAAACAATTATCTTAAAGACATCAAAAGCTTTTTTAATTTCTTTGATAGCTAATATAGCATCTTTTTCTTTAGGTTTAATAATATTTTAATATTTCCACTTTACAAAAT
>CAZBSA010000003.1:2381-18211 GCA_964494785.1 uncultured Gammaproteobacteria bacterium
ATAGCATCTTTTTCTTTAGGTTTAATAATATTTTAATATTTCCACTTTACAAAATCCTTAAATTTTGTTACCTTTAAACTAATCAAACCAAAATTTAAGGAGGAATTGTGAAAAAGCCCAAGAATAGGAAAAAGAAAAAAACAAGACAAAGAAGAAATTCTTTTATTAGGCACTGTCCATATGGCAAGCGTCTAAAAGAAGGGTTCGAGTTAAGTAGAGGCAACCCCTCCAAAAAAAGCAAAATCATCAAAAGGGGTTAATCATAGTTTAAGGCGGCTAATTAAAAAGGTCGCCTTTATTTTTTATATAATCAAAATATGTGTTATAATAACTTTTAAACAATAAAGGTTTTATAATTAATAAAATTTAAAATATAATTTTTATGTCTTTGATTCCATCCCTTAAAAAAGATGAGGTTAATGATGTGTTAAAACCTGTTTATAAAGATTTTGAAAAAAAGATAGGTAAAGTCCCGGCTTGGGTTAAAACTATGGCTCACAGTCCTTACATTACAAAAGAATTTGTTGATTTTTTTCATGTAATAATGGGCAAAGAAAGAGCAATTGATAAAGAATTAAAATGGAAAATTGGTTACATAGTATCTCAAAAACTTAAATGTAAATTTTGTGTGGACGTAACTTCTAAAATGCTTTTAAAAATGGGGGCTTCCAAAGACACATTAGAAGATATAGAAAAAAGAGAAAACATTTCTGAAGATGAAAAAAAAGTTTTTGATTTAGTAGAAGATATTACTGAAGACGGACACCTTGATAATCCTGAAATTTTTGATGAATTAAAACAAATATTTTCTAAAAGAGAAATTGTTGAAATTATTTCTGTAATAGGTTTTTTCAACTATATTAATAGATTCAATAATACTTTAGCTATATTACCTGAATAATTTTTTATTAAAAGTACAAAAGCCAGCCTTATATAGGCTGGTTTTTATTTTTTATTAGATTAGATAAAATACTTTTCTATCAGTGTTTTTTATAAAAATATCCTCTTTTGAAAATTATATTCAAAATCTAGAAATAATTAAATTTATCCTTTTAATATAAGATTCATCAAAATATTGCTTTTCTCTAATATATTTTTTACTAAGATTAACAATTTTTTCACTTGCTAATTTAGAAACTTTATAATGAATAGAATTTTGTAAATTATGATTAAGGCCAAAAAAATCTTGAGCTAAAACCCCTCTAGGGAAAAGGCTGCAAGCAGTTAATTCTTTAATTTTATCTTGTTTTTTCTTGTTAACAATTTTTTTTTGGATAAGCTGGTAATAATATTTTCTTTCAAAATAAAGATGAATTACTTCGTGCCAGATTAAACACATTACATGCTTAATGGAATTTGGGGTTTGTTTTTGCTGGGATAACTCCAATATAATGCTTTTGCTATTTTGCATTGCTAGAGCATCAGTTCTCTTCGGAGATGAGAGCATAATATAAACGTCAACAGACTGATCATCAAAAGATAAATTAGTATTATAAAGAAAATTAAGCTTTTTAAAAATTATTTTTTCATTCTTCTCAACCGGTAAAACACTTCTCCAACTTTTAATTTTAGATAGATCAGTTTCATAAATTTGTTTAAATTTATTTTTTAATACCTGATAGGCATTGTATAAAATATTATATCTTTCTAAAGACATATTATTTTTCAGATATTGCCAAGGGTTTTCTTTATTAAAAAAAGCTTCTCTGAAAAAATTTTTACTATGCTGGTAATTAATACATGCCCTTTTAAAAAGATTTAACGCGTTTTTTTCTTTGCTAGATAATTTTCCAAATTGTGTCTCCCAATAATTGCAAATACTACTAGGGCTAAGCCTAGTATTCCAGCCTGAAAGCATTTCTACAAAAAATAGAAAGTTAGACCACTTATTGTATTTAATTTTAAATTCCATAAATATTACTTGACTTTTGTCTGATCATCAGAGAAACAAAAAAATTATCTCAGAGGATTTGATTAAACAATTTATAGCTGAATACATTAATCTATTTGATACAACATTAGTTTTTTATTGGCACGGCGGAGAACCATTATTAGCTGTGTTACTATTTTTCAAAAAAATTATTGATTTTGAAGAAAAATACTCTCGGAAAGATCAAAAAATTTATAATAATATCCAAAACTAATGGAGGAGACTGACGAAGAATAATACGGGGTTACAGAAAAATCTGTGGCCCCTTTTTAATTATAAAAACAACCCTAATAGATTAAATTAATTATAACACAAATCACATTACATTAAAAATCAAATTGAATTTTCCGATAGACAAAATTCTATATTTTTAATATAATAAAAGGGAAATATGAAAAAAATAATTGAAAATAATAAAATATTGATTTTAATAATTAACTTTTTGTTAATAAGTAGTTTTTTTATTATTTGGGCACTAAAAGTATTTTTCAAAAAAAGCAAACAATATAAATATAAAAAATATTAAAGATAATAATCAAATTGAAAGAGGCAAACTAGAGTAAGGCAATTAATCATATAAACTTATTATAAGAGATTAAAATGAAAATATTTGTTAAACTAAAAATTAATTCAAGCCAAGAAAAAATTGAAAAAATAGATAAAAATAATTTTAAAGTTTGGGTTAAAGCTTTGCCAGAAAAGGGGAGAGCTAATAAAGCTTTAATTAAAATTCTGTCTAATTATTTCAAGACAGCTAAATCTAATATACAAATTTTAAAAGGTTATAAGTCAAGAAAAAAAATTGTACAAATAAAAAATTAATTAATAAAGGTTGATAGTTAAAAATATGATTTCATTAAAAATTTTAGCCCTTATTTTTTCTGTACTGATTATTTTCAAGTTGTTGTTCCTTGTTTTTAATCCTGAAGATTGGATTAAAAAAAGCAAAACGCTCATTGACAAGCGCCTTTTAATTACCTGGATTCCTTTAACTGTTTTAGTTGGGTACTTTGTATTTCAAAATATTGCTATTTATAAAGTAGCTGCTGTAATGTTTTTTACAGCAATGTTAATGGCAATTACATTTTTTAGTTCTGAAAAATTAATGATTGAAATGAGAAAAAAAATTAAAAAGGTTGGAGTTAAAACTTTTTGGTTTCCAATTTTAATTTGGGCAGGGGTTGCAATTACTGTTATTATAGATTTAATCTTACAAAAGTAAGGTTTTTTAAAACTGTTTTATGCAAACAAATAAACTGGTTAAAAAACTAGCTTTAGTTTTTATTTTAATATGTCTTACCTTATTTTTAGCTCAAAAGATTGATTTAACAACAGCTGACTTAGGTAGACACATTAAAAACGGTGAAATGATTTTTAAGGGAAATTTCCGAGTTTTAAATACCTGTTTTTACTCTTATGCTTATCCTAATTTTCCAACTATAAATCATCATTGGTTAGCAGGAGTTTTATTTTTTTTAATACAGCAGATAAGTCAATTTACTGGCTTATCTATTTTTTATATTATTTTAAGTTTAATTACTTTTATTTTCTTTTTTAATATAGCCAAAAAACAGGCTGGATGTAAAATAGCTTGCCTTATAGCCCTCCTTTTTTTACCTTTAATAGCAAGCAGGGCAGAAATAAGGCCAGAAATATTTACGTATCTTTTTTCTGGAATATTTTTATGGATTTTATGGCATGTTCAGCATAAAAAAATAGCTTTTAACTATTTATTTTTACTCCCGATAATAGAATTTTTATGGGTCAATACTCATATATATTTTTTAATAGGACCTGGGCTTGTATTTTTATTTTTACTAAATAGCTTATACAACAAAGCATCTTTTAAAAAAATAAAAAAAATTATAATTGTATTTTTATTAGTTATTATAGTGCTATTTTTAAATCCTTCTGGCCTGCAAGGGGTTATTTATCCTTTTAAAGTATTTGAAAATTTTGGCTATAGACCAATTGAAAATCAATCTGTCTGGTTTTTAGAGAATTTAGACCACTTTGATAATGTTAATTTAGACCTTTTTAAAATACTCTTTTTTCTTTCTTTTATTTCTTTTGTTGGTTTATTTTTAAAAAACTACAAGAAGATTAATATAATGTATTTTGTTTTATGGCTTGGATTTTCATATTTATCTTGGACCGCAATAAGAAACTTTACTATTTTTGGATTATTTGCTTTGCCAATAATTAGTTATAATATAAGTATTATTTTAAAATCTAATAACAAAAATTTTAATAAACAACTAATTAATATCTTTTATACCATAATAGCTGCTTTAATTGTTGTTATATTTAGTTTTACTTATTATAGTTTTATTAAACACAATTTTGGTATTGGCTTAAAAAATCAAGTAAATGCTTCAGCCAACTTTTTTAAAAGTCAAAATATTAAAGGACCAATTTTAAATAATTATGATATAGGAGGATACTTGATTTATCATCTTTACCCTAAAGAAAAGATTTTTGTTGATAATAGACCAGAAAGTTATCCAACTAATTTTTTTAAAGATGTTTATATCCCTCTTCAACAAAATCAAACAGATTGGAAAAAATTTAGTGAAAAATATAAATTTAATGCAATATTTTTCTCACATAAAGATGCCACACCATGGGGGCAAAATTTTTTAATCAGCATATTAAAAGATAAAAATTGGTTACCTGTTTTTGCTGATCAATACACAGTTATATTTTTAAAAAATAATAACCAAAATAAAGATATAATAGAACAATATAAGGTTCCAAAATCTAGATTTAATATTGTTTCCTACAAATAAGATTAAATTTTAATTTAATATAATTTATGACTGATCAAAATAATAAAGACAAAACTCCCTTAGCTGACAGAATAAGACCTGAAAATTTAGGAGATTTTTTAGGTCAAAATAAAGTAGTGGGTAAGGGGACTTTACTTAGAAAGATAATTAACTCTGGCAAACCAAAACCGATGATTTTCTGGGGACCTCCAGGTAGTGGAAAAACAACCTTGGCTCAAATTATTGCTAATAAAACCAATTCTTCTTTTAAGGAGATTAGCGCTGTTTCTAGTGGATTAAAAACTCTTCGTAAAATTATTGAACAAGCTAATATTAATAAAGAAAACGGAAAAACAACAATACTTTTTATAGATGAAATACATCGTTGGAATAAGACTCAGCAAGATGCTTTACTGCCTCATGTAGAAAAGGGAACAATTGTTTTAATTGGAGCTACAACTGAAAATCCTAGCTTTGAGGTTAGAAATGCTTTACTCTCTCGCTTGCATGTGATTCAATTAAAACCATTAAAACCAAAACATATTGAAAAAATTATAAATAAAGCTCTTTTAGATAAAGATAAAGGACTAGGCAAAAAAGATATTAAAATTAACGAAAAGCTCATAAAAACTATAGCTGAAATGAGTGATGGAGATGCAAGAGTGGCTTTAAATGTCTTAGAATATATTGTAGAGTCAAAAGATAATAATAAAAAAATTAAAATAACTAAAAAAGATGTAAGAGAAGCCTTTCAAAAAGGAACCTATCTTTACGATAAAGATAGGGAAAAACACTACAATTTAATATCAGCTCTTCATAAATCAATGAGGGGCTCAGATCCAAATGCCTCCCTTTATTATTTAGCTAGAATGCTTGAAGCAGGAGAAGATCCACTATATATTGCAAGGCGAATTATTAGATTTGCTTCAGAAGATATTGGTCTTAAAAACTCTCGAGCCTTAGAGCAAGCAATAGCCAGTTACAAAGCAGCTCATTTTATAGGAATGCCAGAGTGTAAACTAGCCCTAGCTCAGGCTGTTGTTTATATGGCAAAGTGTAAAAAATCAAATAAATTATATACAGCATATCAAAAAGCAAGCCAGGACGTAAAAAAATATGGTAGTTTAGAAGTCCCTCTGCATATTAGAAACGCTCCTACTGATTTAATGAAAGATTTTGGCTATGGAAAAAATTATAAATACAGTCCAGATTATGATTATAAGGAGGACCAAGAATATCTTCCTAAAAAGTTGAGAAACAAAAAGTATTTATAAAGAAAAACCCCGTGTAATATTATACACGGGATTGAAATAAGTTTTATTCTTCTTCGGGTAAATCAGAAAACATTACTTCTCTTAATCGTTTTGTAACTAATATTTCAATTTCTTCTTTAACTTCTTCTGAATACCAAAAGCCTAAATTAAGATCAATGCTTGCACCACCTTCACCTCTACCATCAGGAGTTAATTTTGCACCAGAGCTTTTACCAAACTTTTTTTCTAAGAATTCATCTAAATGAGTACTTAAGTCTCTGGATCTAGCACTAATTCTAACTTTTTGTCCAATTATACCCCAAATAACAACCATAGTAACACCTTGAATACGTAAAAACTGATCTGCGATAGTAGATAAATCATCACCAGCAATATTAGAAATTGTACCAACTCTAGCAATAACCCTAGAACCTTTACGTAAATAATTGTTTAAAGCGGTTTTTAGATTATCAAAATAAGTTTCAGATAAAGGATAATCAATTAGTTGTGACATTTCTGTACCAGAAACAAATTGAGTAACATAGCCATAAGCTTCTCTGTCTCTTTGAGAGCCACTAATAAGTTTATTAGTGTCAGTATAAATACCAAGAGCTAAAATAGTAGCTAGCATCTGTCCAGTTTCATTAGAAAAATAATCTTCAATATTATCCAACTCTTTTAACAATTCTACTACCATTGTAGAGGCAGCGCCAATATCTTCAATCCAACTAAATTCTACTTTTTCTTTTTGAGAATTACTAGCTTCGCCTCGATGATGATCTATAATAATCTTAGGGGCAGAAAGGTCAGTCTGAACTGTTATTCTACCGTCTTTAATATCATAAGAATCAACTAAAGCAATATCACCCGATTCAATGTCTCCATTTTCAAAAGGTATAATTTTACGTTTTAAATCATATTTATTAACCAAACAACGATTTTGAGGGTGACCAATATTGCCAAAATAATAAACTGAAGATTCCATATCTGCTAATTCTTTAACAATCAGGCTAAGCCCTAATGCGCTTGCAACAGCATCAGGATCAAATTGAGCAATTAGAATATTTAATGGCCCTTTCATTTCACCTAATACTTCTTTTAATTCATTTAATTTAGACATGCTTCCTCCTTAATATTTTTTAATGAACTTTATTTTAATAATACCTAAACTAACAGATCAAATCATTTTTGTCAATACTAATTTTAACGCTTATTTTAAAATATGGTAATATAATAATATGCCTCAATACTTTTTCAAAGAAACTAAAAAAGAAAAAATTAAAAAACTTATTCCAATAGTTTTTGCTATTTTATTTATTATAATAGCAATAATCCTTTTCATACCTAAAAGCAATAAAAGTTCAGCAGAGATTAATAAAACAAGTGAACTTCAAAAAATACAAAAACAAGTAATAAAACAAAAATCAAAAATTATTAAAAATGAATACATAGTCAAGCCGGGCGAGGTGTTTTCATTGCTTTATGAAAAATTAAAACTTAGCCAAGCATATTTACAACAAATCTATCAAAACGCAAAAGATATTTATAATTTAGAAAATATTAAAGCAGGTAATAAAATTGAGGTTATTTTTAAAGATAAAAAATTCCAAGAATTTATATACAATATTGATAATGAAAAATATTTAACCGTTAAAAACACTAAACAGGGCTTAAAAGCTATATTGGAAAAATACGATTATAAAACAGAAATAATAAAAAAACAAGGCACTATTAAAACAAGTTTTTATAAAGCGGCTAAAAATCAAAACATTCCTGATAAAATTATTATGGAAATGGCTAATATTTTTGCTTGGGATATAGATTTTGGTTTTGATAGTGAAAAAGGAGATACATTTAAAATAGTTTATGAAAAAAGAACCTTAGATGGAAAAGAGGTAAAGCCTGGTAAAATTTTAATAGCTAAATTTATTAATAGAGGAGAAGATCACTATGGATTGTATTATAAAGATGATAGTGGAAAATTTGATTATTATGACCTAAAAGGAAATAATTTAAAAAGAACTTTTTTAAGATCACCTCTTCAGTTTAAATACATATCTTCTGGGTTTACCTATAAAAGGTGGCATCCTAAGTTTGGAGGATATACGCCCCATTTAGCAATAGATTATGCTGCCCCAAGTGGCACCCCTGTTGTATCTCCAGCAAAGGGAAGAGTTATATTTGTGGGTTGGAAAAGCTGTATTGGTAGAACAATTACAATACGTCACAATTCTAAATATACTACCCGTTATTCACATTTAATATCATATGCCGATAATATATATTCTGGTGCTAAAGTTAAACAGGGACAAATTATCGGTTATGTAGGCTCTACTGGAAGTTGCTCAACTGGTCCTCACCTGGAATATGCTATGAAAGTTTATGGTCAAGCAGTAAACCCCCTACATCAAGAATTTGAACGCTTAAAATCAATCTCACAAGAAAATAAAGCTGATTTCAAAATTAAAAAGCAAGCTCTTTTAGAAATGCTAGATGAAGAATAAATTAATTATTTTTATTTATGGTAAAAAATATAGATAATATTAGGGTTGCAAAAATGTTAGATGATATAGCAGATATATTAGAGATTATTGATGGCAACCGTTTTAGAATTGCCGCCAACAGAAAAGCAGCTCGTTCAATTGAAAATTTAAGCAAAGATATTGTTGAAATTCATAAAAAAGACAACCTCCAAACTATTCCTGGAGTAGGGAAGGGTATTGCAAAACATATTAAAGAAATGATAAAAACCGGTAAAAGTAAAGAATTGGAAAAATTAAGAAAAAAAATACCAAAAGGCGTTACAAAACTTATGGAAATAGAAGGGGTTGGTCCTAAAAAGGCGAAACTTTTTTATAAAAAATTTGGAGTAAAATCTATAAAAGGTTTAAAAAAATTAGCTAAATCACATAAATTAAAAGATTTAAAGGGTTGGGGTCAAAAAAGTGAGCAAAATATTTTAAAGGGTATTAAACTTTATAAAAAATTTAGTGATCGTTTTGCTTTAGGTGAAGTTTATGATATGACACAAAAAATTAAAAAAAAGCTTGCAAAATCAGATTTAACTAAAAAGGTAGAAATTTGTGGATCTTTTAGAAGAGCTAAAGAAACAATAGGGGATTTAGATATTTTAATAACTTCTAAAAAGCCTAAAAAAGCAATTGATTTTTTTACATCTTTAAAACAAGTAGATCAAATTCTTTTAAAAGGCGATACTAAAGCAAGGGTAACTCTTAAGCATGGCCCTGAAGTAGATTTAAGAGTAGTTGACCCAAAAAGCTTTGGTGCAGCAATGCATTATTTTACTGGCTCAAAAGATCACAATATTCATATTAGAAAATTAGGCATTAAAAAAGGATTAAAAATTAATGAATACGGTATATTTCAAAAGAATAATAAAAAAAGAATAGGAGGGAAAACTGAAAAAGAAATTTTTAATGCAGTTGATTTAACTTTTATACCCCCTGAAATAAGAGAAGATAAAGGAGAAATTAAAGCTGCAAAAAATAATAATTTACCCAACCTTATAAAACAAAACGATATTAAAGGAGATTTACAAATGCATAGTAATTGGTCAGATGGAAATGCTAGTATTTTAGAAATGGCAAAAGCTTGTAAAAAGAAAGGGTATAAATATATGGCTATTACAGATCATGCCTCTCCTATGGGAATGATAAATGGAATTAATAAAGATAATGTTTCCGATTATTTAAAAGAAATTAAAAAAGCAAATAAAAAAATAAAAGGTTTATACATATTTGCTGGCTGTGAAGTAGATATATTAAGTGATGGGTCTTTATATTTATCAGACAATATACTGAAAAAATTTGATATAGTTTTAGCAGCAGTCCATTCTGGGTTTAAAAAGCCAGAAAAAGAGCAAACAAAAAGAGTTTTAAAAGCAATAGAAAATAAGCATGTTAATATATTAGCTCATCCTACTGGCAGAATGATTAAAAAAAGAGAGCCAATTAATTTAAATATTAATAAATTAATTCAAAAAGCTAAAACAACAAATACTGTTTTAGAAATCAATGCTTCTTGGCAAAGATTAGATTTAAAAGATACTCAAGCCTTTTTAGCTAAAAAAGAATCAGTTAAATTATCTATTTCAACTGATGCTCATGATCCAAGAACCTTATCAACAATGAGGTTTGGTGTATTAACAGGAAAAAGGGGTTGGCTTGAAAAAAAAGACGTTATAAATACAAAAAGCCTTAATTCATTTAAGAAATTTTTAAAACATCAAAAGTAATTCAACTTGTTTTACAATAAATAAAAAAAATATTATAATAAATTAGAATGAAATACTTATTATTAGGCTTATTACAAGGAATATTTGAATGGTTACCCGTATCAAGTGAGGGGGTAGTAGCACTGTTTAGTGAAATCTTTCAATTTAATTTAAAAGCTATAGATATAGCTTTGTTTTTGCACTTAGGAACACTTTTAGCGGTTTTAGTTTATTTTAGAAAAGATTGGAAAGAAATTATAACCCTAAAAAATAAAAAGCTGCTTTATTTTCTAATTATTACTACAATTATCTCATTAGGGGTGGGGTTTCCGCTTTATCATTTTATATCTAACATAGCTTTAGGGGCTGGTTTACTCTTTTTAATGGGAATTGGCTTATTTATAACTAGTTTTTTCCACAAAAAAAAGACAAAATCTCAACTTAATTTAAACCAAACTGCTTTAATATCAGGAATACTTCAAGGTTTAGCTGTAATACCTGGACTTTCTCGTTCCGGATCAACAATATTTGGCTTATCTTTTTCTAAGTTTTCACCTAAAAAAATTCTTACCTTGTCTTATTTAATGTCTGCCCCTATAGTAATTGCTTCAAGTGGATATTTATTTTTAAAAACTCCTGATCTTTTAATAAAAGGATGGCCAGCTTTAATAGTTAGCTTTATAATAGGTATCTTAACACTTAAAATTTTACTTCATTTTGTAGAAAAAATTAATTTCTCCAAATTCACTTTTATATTCGGATCCTTTTGTATAATAGGAGCAATAATTAGCTGGTTATTATAGTTAAACATTATGAAACAAGCTTTACTTTACGACAATAAAGACAAAAATCATGTTCAATGCCATGCTTGCTCTTGGCATTGCAATATTTCTCCTGGTAAAACAGGAGCTTGTGGTGTAAGAAAAAACATAGATGGAGAACTTTATTCTCTTGTTTATGGAAAACCAGTTTCAGTACAAGTTGATCCTATTGAAAAAAAACCTTTTTATCATTTTTTACCAAGATCTCCTGTTCTCTCTATCGGCACAATAGGTTGTAATTTTCAATGTCAATTTTGTCAAAATTGGGGCATTTCTCAAAAACCAAAAAAAATTGCTAAAAACAAAAGCAGTGATTTAGAAAAAATTATAGATCATAATGAATCTTGGAGCCCAGAAAGAATTGTTAAGCACTGCAAAGAAAGAAATATTCCTATAATAGCCTATACTTATAATGAACCAGCTGTGTTTTTTAGATATGCTTATGATACAGCTCGCTTAGCTTATAAAAATGGAATTAAAAATGTTTATGTTTCTAATGGGTTTGAATCTAAGGACGCCATTGAAAAAATCGCCCCTTATTTAGATGCTATTAATATAGATCTAAAATCTTTTTCAAATAATTTTTATAAAAAATTATGTAAAGCTAAAATAGAACCTGTTAAAAGAAATATTAAAGATATTATAAATAACCATAAAAATGTTTGGCTTGAAATTACTACCCTTTTAATACCAGGAGAAAATGATTCAGAACAAGAAATAAAAAATATAGCTCAATTTATAGCTAATATAGACAAAAATATACCTTGGCATATATCAAGATTCCATCCAGCTTATAAAATGAAAGATAAGCCTGCCACAGATCAAAAAACAATAGAAAAAGCTTATCAAATAGGCAGGAAAGCAGGACTAAACTTTATATATCCTGGTAATATATCCCATAAAATAGCAAAAAATACTCTTTGTCCAAATTGTAATGAAATAGTTGTTAATAGAACGGGTTATGATATTGATGTTAAAATAGAAAAAAATACTTGCCCAAATTGTGGATTTGTAATACCAGGTATTTGGCAAAATTTTACTTTTTAATATTAGATGACAAAAATATATAGATTTATCCCTGATACTAATCATAATAAAATTTTTTCTAAAAATAGGCGTATAAAAATTCAAAAAGTTTAATCCCACTAAAAAGTGGGCTTTTTCTTTATTAATAATAGCTTTATTTATTTGTATTTACAATAAAAAAATGTTAAAATTAAAGTAAATGATTTTTTATTTATGCGTATACCAATTATGGCAGGTCAATTTTACCCTGCTCAAAAACAAAAATTAGAAGCCTTAATTAAAGAAGAACTTAAAAACACAAAAAATGATTTTCCTGAACCTAAAATATTAATCTTACCACATGCTGGTTATAGTTTTTGTAGTGATATAATAGCAGCAGGTTTTAAACAAATACAAAACAAAAAAATTAATAGAGTAATCATGATAGGTCCTTCACATAGGCCCTTTAAGGGTATTTGTTTTGATGAAAATAAGATCTGGGCTACACCTATTGGTAAAACTAAGGTTGAAAATAGTATTGTTGAAGAAATTAAAAGTAAAATTAAAAGCGATGACTTTTTATTTGAAGATAGGTACCATAATTATGAGCATTCTCTTGAAATACTTTTACCATTTTTACAAATTATATTAAATAATTTTAAAATTATACCAATTCTTATTGGAAACTCTAATAAGGAGAATAATAATAAATTATCTCATATCTTAAAAGATTATATTAATAAAAAAACATTAATAATAATAAGTTCTGACTTATCACATTATCCTGCTAAGAAAATAGCTGAAAATGAAGATAAAAAGACTATTAAAGCTATTAAAACAAGAAATTTAAATAAATTTATAAATAGGCTAGAAAAGCCGAAAAATTTTGCCACCTATGCTTGTGGCAGTGAACCAATCAAAATTGCTATCAGGTTAAGTAATCTTTTAAACTTAAAAGAGTCTCATTTAATTAAATATAAAAATTCAGGAGATATAACAGGTAATCAATCAAAAGTGGTAGGCTATAGCGCAATCAGTTTTAATTAAAATCTTATGCAAGACAAGAATAAAAAACTTTTAAAAAAAATTGCTAGAAAAAGTATTAAAAATGCTATCCAAAAAAAGAAAGACCAATTAATAAATAAAAGAGTCCCAGATGAATTAAAACAAAAAAGGGGAGTATTTGTTACTTTGTATAAGGATAATAAGCTAAGAGGTTGTATTGGTAAAATAAAGGAAAAAAAAACATCACTTTATAAATCTGTTGCAAAAATGGCAAAAGCAGCCGCCCTTAATGATAATCGCTTTTTACCAGTCAAATTAGATGAATTAAAAAATATTAAAATTAATATTTCAATTTTGTCGCCCTTAAAGAAAACAAAAAATCCCAAAAAAGAGATCGAATTAGGTAAGCATGGAGTATTTATTAAAAAGAATTTTAAGTCGGGAGTTTTTTTACCAGAAGTCGCTCAAGAAACTAATTGGGATTTAAAAAAATTTATGAATGAACTTTGTAAAAAAGCAGGCCTTAAAACAAATGATTGGCAAACAAAAGAAATAGAAATTTATAAATTTACCACTAAAAGTATTTAAAATGATTTTAACAACTACATTACTTTTTTTAGCTTTACTAATAATAGGCTCAATACTAATTATTTTTGGAAAAAGTAAAATAACTATTGGGCTCGGCAAAATACTTATTATTATAGGAATAATATCATTTTTTATAATCTTAGTCTTTTTTATGAAAAATTTTAAATAAAAATTAATTAATTTTAGTTTATGTCTAAAAAGAAATTAAATTTAGGCCTTATCTTTGGAGGGAGATCTTTTGAACATGAAGTATCACTGGTATCAGCCAGAGCAGTTTTAGATGCTTTAAACAAAGAAAAATATAATATTAAGCTTTTTGGCATAACCCAATCAGGAAATTGGGTAGAAGGAAAAACTGCTAAAAAACTTTTAAAAGGAGATAAAATTAAAAATAAAGGATCTCAATTACCACATTCAACAAAAGACATAGATGTTTTTTTTCCAATACTCCATGGTCCTTTTGGAGAAGATGGTACTATACAAGGACTTTTGTCAACTATTAGAAAGCCTTATGTTGGTTCCGGGGTATTAGGGTCGGCCTTGGGAATGGATAAAGTATCTCAAAAGATTATTTGGCAAAATTATAATCTACCTATCACAGATTTTATTTGGTTTTTAAAAGAAGATTGGGAATATAAGCAAAAAAAATATATAAAACAAATTGAAGAGAAATTAGGATATCCTTGTTTTGTAAAACCTTCTAATTCTGGATCTAGTGTAGGTATTAGTATGGCTAAAGATAAAAATGAATTAATTAAATCTGTTTATGGAGCAGCTAGATATGACAATAAAATATTAGTTGAAAGAGCAGTAAAAGGAGCTCGTGATATTGAAGTAAGCGTTTTGGGCAATAATGATCCAGCCGCTTCTTTACCAGGGGAGGTAATACCTAGTAATGAATTTTATGATTATGAGTCAAAATATATTAAAGGTAGTACTAAAGAAATTATACCGGCAAAATTATCCGATGAAACTATAACAAGCCTACAAAGCATAGCTATAAAAGCCTATAAACTAATTAGTTGTGAGGGCTTAGGAAGGACTGATTTTCTAATATCTAAAAAAGACAATAAAATATTTTTAAATGAAATTAATACTATTCCAGGTTTTACCTCAATTAGTATGTACCCTAAGCTTTGGCAAGCTTCTGGTTTAACTTATTCTAAACTATTAGATAAACTTATAGAATTAGCTTTCAATAGATTTAGAAATATTGGTAAACTACATTTTAGTTATAAACCTAAAATTAATTGGCATGTTGAAGAATAAAAAACATTATAGAGCCTCTCGCAAGTATAGTAGCAGAACTACATTCATAAAAAGTCGCAAGAAAAAAACTAAGATAATTATTAGTATTATATTTGTTATAATTTTTTTAATTGGCTTATTATACGTATTATTTTTTAGTTCGGTATTTAAAATAAAAAATATTAGTGTTTCTTTTAATAATGGTCCTTTTTTAACAAATAAACAAGAAATTAAAAGTTTATTAGAACAAGAGTTAAAAACACAAAAGTTTTTAGGGTTAAAAAGAGATAATATTTTTTTATTTAACAGTCAAAATGCAATTAATAAAATAACAAATGATAGTCGTATAGAATCAGGTTCAGCTAAAAAAGATATTATACCACCTTGCAAATTTAGTTTAATAATAAGCGAAGCTAAGCCTGTTGCAAATTTATCAGTTTTAGGAGGAAAAAACTATTTTATCAGCAGTAAAGGAAAAATCATTAAAGTAAGCCAACCTAGATTACCCCCCAAAAACCTTGATTTACCCCCGAAGAACCACTCAGATGCCCCTGACAAACCTCAAAAAATAGGTATAAAGAGTATTGATCAAACAGCTAATATTTACGACAACAAAGATAAAAATCACATTGAGACATTACCTCAAATTTATGACAAAACCCATTTAAACTTAAATACTAAAAAAATTTCTGAACTTTTTAAAAAAATAATAGATTTTATTAATGCTGGTACATTTACAAAAAATAGAATAAATATAGATAAAGTTAATTTGAAAAGCAAAAGTGGGGGAGTTGTAAATATTGATCTTGTCACCAAAGACGGATGGATTATACAATTAACCTCTGAAGTTAATTTTAAAAAACAACTTCAAAACCTAGAATTAACGCTAAATAATAAAATAGATGATTTAAATAACCTTAAATACATTGATTTAAGATTTAATGATAAAATCTTTTATAAATATAAAGAATAATAAAA
>CAZBSA010000003.1:18311-22226 GCA_964494785.1 uncultured Gammaproteobacteria bacterium
AAAAAGACATATTAATTAAAGATATGTCTTTTTATATATTATAAAAATTATTTTTTAAAGCGATATTTTATTAACATCCAGATAGCCTTTATGCCGTCCAAATAATTAATTTTTTTGTCTTTTTTGTTCCTTGGATAATAATTTATAGGTACTTCTTTAATTTCTTGGCCAGATTTTAAAATTTTAGCTGTAATTTCAGGCTCCCATTCAAAGCCATTAGATTCCATTTTAAAAGAATTTAAAAACTTTTTATCAAAACATTTATAACAAGTAGGTTCATCAGTTAAGTTACTTCCATATAATAGATTACATATTAAAGTAACTAATTTACCACCTAAGAAAAACAGTAAATCACTGTTTTTATTTTTTTTACCCAACTCTCTTGAACCATAAACAACCTTGGCTTTTTCTTTAACAATTGGTTCAATACATTTATTAATATCTTGAGGATTATATTCCAAGTCTGCATCCTGAATAACTATTATATCGCCATTAGCATGCTTTAAACCAGTTTTTATAGCTGCGCCTTTTCCTTGATTTGTATTATGTAAAAAAAGCCTTAAATTCTTATTTAAGGCCTGATTTCTTAAAATATTCCTAGTTTGATCATTACTCCCATCATCAACAACAATAATTTCTTTTTGAATGTTTTTTAAGAGTCTTATATTATAAACTTTTTTTAAAAGAGCATTAATAGTTTTTTCTTCATTAAAAGCTGGAATAATAATAGAAACTTTTTTATACATAGTTAATAAAAAGATAAGGGTAAAGAATATTAGTTAAATAGCCTATATTTAGATATCATAGGTATATTCATGAACAAGCGTCGTAAAATCTATCTTGTGCGACGCAAGTACTATATGTAGGTCCTACCTCCTATTTTAAAATACAATATTACTAAACAAATAAATCTTTTAATCAGGTATCAACATTTTACCCAAACCAGTCGGTTTATCAGGATAATAATCAATTTGTTGCTTAGATTCATTAATTTCAGTCCAAGCCCCAACATACTCTTTTACAAAAAATATGCCTATTACAAGCACTACAAGTGTAAAAACTATCAATATAATAAAAGATAACCCTGGACTAATCTGCTTCCTCCACCAATTTTGATTTTCAATGTTTGACATAAAAACCTAATTATAATAAATAATCTTCTGGATTAACTGGCACCCCGTTTAATCTTACACCAAAATGAAGATGAGGTCCAGTAGAAAATCTTCCTGCTCCTGGTGTACCAGGCATTCCCCCACTCTTAGCAATAACATCTCCTCTTTTAACATATTCTCCTTCTTCCACTAAAATTTGGCTTACATGGCCATAAATAGTTGAAAACTCATCATTGTGTATAAGCATGATATAGCTATAACCCATACCACCATATTTTGCCCTTGCTACATACCCAGCTGCTGGGGCTCTAATATTTGTCCCTTGTTTAGCACGTATATCAATAGCTGAATGTTCACCTAACCAATCCTTAAAAGGGTAATCCGGATCGTGAAAACTAGCAGTTATAGTAGTGTTTGGTACTGGCCAAGAAAAAATAACTCTTCCCTCCTCTTCCATTAATTTTTGGGCAATTTTTTCTTTCTTAGCAGCTATTTCTTTTCTGGCTTTCTTTTCTAATTGTTGAATCTCATTTTCAATAGCTTGACGATCTCTTATAACATCAGCTAAAAGAGATTGAAAGCGCCATTCTATCCCCCTTGTTTGGTTTAGAACTAATTCTTTAGTTTGTTTTTGTCTTTTTAAGTCAAGCTGAGAATTTTTTAGCTCTTTTTTAAGATCAATTAAATCAGCTAATTCTTTTCTTAAAGTATTTTCATGTTCTTCTAAACCTTTTTTAATTTCTTGACTCAAAGTCAAAGAATTATCAATTTCAGAATGCAAAGTATCAAGATAGCGTAATTGATTTAAAACACCAGACAAAGAGCTTTCTAAGAATAATATACCTAAAGGTTGTTTTTGATCATAAACATTTAAAACACGAATTAATTCTTTTAACTGGTCTTTGTGTTGTTGTAAGATTTTTTCCTGTTTTAAAATCTTTTCTTGAATATTTTCTACTATAAGATTTTGGGATTCAATTTCTTTATTTTTCCTTTTAATTTCTGTTTGTTTTTTAGCAATCTCGGTTTCTAAAACATAAATTTCATTTTCTAATGTAGTAGCATCTTGTCTTGCTTTTTTAATTTTTTCTTCATAAATCTCCTCCTCTTGTCTTAATTCTTCAATCTCCCCCCTATAATCACTGATTTCTTTTTTAATTTTATTAACTTTATCTGAGTCTACCTTAATATCTAAACCAAAAGTTAAGCCAATAAAACTAAAAAGGCTAAGTACAAAAATAAAAATTATTAAAACAACTTTTTTAAACATTTTCTGTTTTTTTAAGTTTATCAATTGCTATTTTAAGTCTTTTTAAACTTAAGTCTTTACCTAAGATCGAAGCGATCTGATTAGGCTGGGGAGAATTTTTTTGACAAGAAAGAGCTACCCTTGTAGGCCAAAATATTTCTCCAGTTCCAAATTTTTCAGATAATTCTTTTAAAACTTTTTGAATATTAATAGCATTAAAGCCTTTCTCAGGGACATCTTGAAAGGCATTATATACTGATTTTAAATTTTTTACAACCTCAGCCTTATCCATTTTTTTCCAAATTAATAAATTGCTATTATATTTTTTTTCAATAAAAAATAATTTAGACAAATCAACAATATCTTTTAAAGTATTCATTCTTTCACTTTGAAGCTGAATAATTTTTTTAATATAACTTAGGTTAAAGATCTTACCATTTTTTGCTTTAAATTTATTTTTGCCAATTTTTTCAAAATAGCTTGTTTTTTTTAAAAATGGCAAACATTTAACAGTTAATTTATCAAGTGTCATTTCCCTAATATATTTGCCATTTAACCAATCTAATTTTTCTTTATTAAAAATTGCCCCTGATTTTTGAATATTTTTTAAAGAAAAATTTTGAATTAACTCATTTAAGGAAAATATTTCTTTATCATTGCCAGGATTCCAACCTAAAAGTGCTAAAAAGTTAATTAAAGCCTGTTTTAAATAGCCTTTTTTTAAATACTCCCCTACTGCCACCTCGCCTTGTCTTTTTGATAATTTAGAATGGTCTTTATTTAAAAGTAAAGGGACATGAACAAATTGAGGTATTTGCCAATTAAAACTTTTATATAAAAGAACATGTTTAGGTGTTGAAGGTAACCACTCCTCCCCTCTTATAACATGAGTAATGCCCATTGAATGATCATCTATCACATTTGCTAAATGGTAAGTAGGCCAACCATCTGATTTTAAAAGCACTTGATCATCCAAATCTTTTAACTTATAACTAATTTTACCTCTAACAAAATCTTTAAAAACAATATTATCATCTTTTTTAGGTACTTTTAATCTTATAACATAAGAAAGGCCTTTATTTAATTTTTCTTGAATTTGTTGTTTAGTTAAGTTTCTACAATGGCCATCATATTTAGGAGGAAGATCATTTTTTTTCTGTTTTTCTCTTAATTTAGACAATCTTTTTTTAGAGCAAAAACAATAATAGGCCTTGCCTTCTTTAACTAACTGACTAGCTTTTTCTTGATATTTTTTTAAATTTTTAGATTGAAAAAATGGTCCCTCGTCCCAAGGTAAACCCATTTTTTTTAAAATGTTAATAAAATTTTCAACTGCCCCTTTCACTAGTCTTTCTCTATCAGTATCTTCGATCCTTAATACAACTTTACCGTTATGTTTTCTGGCAAATAACCAATTATAAAGATAAGTTCTTAAACCACCAATATGAAGATAGCCTGTTGGCGAAGGAGCAAATCTAACCTTAACGTTATTTATTTTGTGCTGTCTATTCTTTGCCATATTTCCTTAAATGTTTTATTTTTTATTTTAATATT
>CAZBSA010000004.1:0-19361 GCA_964494785.1 uncultured Gammaproteobacteria bacterium
AATTTATAGATTATTTAACGAATGTATTAGGGACAGATAAAGATCTTCATCCTAAAAGCTTTATAAGTAATGAAGACAAGCTTGTTAAAAAAAGAGTAGGGGAGAGTCAATTTTTTTGTTTTCCTTTAGAAATAGAAAAACAAGCTTATAAAAAAATTAATCGCTTAGAAAAGGTTAAAAAAATTAAAAAGGTTTTAAATAAAGATTAATTTAATTTTAAGTATTTTATGTCTAACAAAAATCAAAAAAAGCAGTTAAAATTTGGGGCTGATGATAAAAAATTAGCTGGTAATTATTCTAATATGATGCAGCTTAGAGCAAATAAAAATGAATTTGTAATGGATTTTTTTCTTGCTTTGCCTCCTAAAGGAGAATTGGTTAGTAGAGTCATTACTAACCCTTCTCATGCTAAAAGAATTGCTCAGGTTTTAAATGAAAATATTAAAATGTATGAAAAAAAGTTTGGTAAAATTGAAGCCAGTCAAGAGCCTAACCAAGGCATGGGATTTAAAATGAATAAACAAAAGTAATTTTAATTATTTTATAACTTAAATTATATGATTTTATTGTGGTTTATATTTTTAGCAATAATTGGAGCAATTATTGTTTGGAAAGGTAGTGGTATTTTAGAAAAAGCAAGCCAGAAATTAGCAGTTTATTATGAATTACCCACTATAGTCCAGGGAGCAATTATTGCAGCAGTTGGTTCAAGTTTTCCTGAATTGACTAGTGTAGTATTATCTACTTTAATACACGGAAAATTTGATTTAGGTGTTGCTACAATTGCTGGTTCTGCTATTTTTAATATTTTAGTTATACCAGGGTTAGCTGGTCTTTTTTCTAAAAAAGGCCTTAAATCTAATAGAGATTTAGTTTATAAAGAGGCCCAATTTTATATGTTAGCAGTGGCTGTTTTAATTTTAACATTTAGTTTTGCTGTTATTTATAATCCAGCAGAAGGTGGTAATTTATTAGGATCTGTAACCAGGTGGCTTGCTTTAATACCTATTGCTTTGTATGGACTTTATATTTTTATACAATATGAAGATACTATGGATTACAAGCCAGAAACTAAAAAAAGTAAAGTAAATCCTTTAAAACAATGGTTTCTTTTAATTGCTAGTTTAGCTATTATAGTTATAGGTGTTGAAGCTTTAATTCATTCTGCGGTTGGTTTAGGAGAGTTCTTTAATACACCCAGCTTTTTATGGGGTCTTACTATGATTGCTATTGCCACAAGTATTCCTGATGCATTTGTTTCAATTAGGGCTGCTAAAAGAGGTGATGCTGTAACAAGTCTTGCTAATGTTTTAGGAAGTAATACTTTTGACTTGCTTGTTGTTATCCCAGCTGGAGTAATGATTGCTGGAAGTGCAGTTATTAATTTTGCTAGAGCAATTCCTTTAATGGGGTTTTTAGTTTTAGCAACTGTTATTCTTTTTGCTGTTTCTAGAACTAAAATGGAAATTAGTAAAAAAGAATCATCATTTTTGCTTATAGTTTATATTTTGTTTATAGCTTGGATGCTTTTAGAAACTTTTGGTGTTTCGTCAATAGTTTTATAGTTTTAAAATATTTATTATTTTTTAAAAATTAGTCTTGACAAAAGTCCAATTTATTGCTATATTAAGAATAGTTTAATAAAGTAAATTTAAAATTAAATATTAAAAGGAGGATACTATGATGATTAAAAATCTGCATATCAAAGATGTTGCATTAACAGCACTGACTAATGCATACAAAATTCACGAAAAATTAGGACCATGTGGTAAAGAAATGGTTAAAAGGAATCAATTTGACGAAAAAGCCCTAAGGGTTGATGTTGAAGCCGAGAAAGGTGTGATTCAAACCCTGCGACATAATAGGGTTCCTATTAAAATTGTTTCTGAAGAACATGGAACAATTATAATTGGTAATAATCCTGAATATCTTGGGATACTCGATGGTTTAGATGGCTCTAGTGTTTATAAAAAGTCTAGAGGCAAAGGTAGATATGGAACAATGTTTGCGATTTTTTCTGGGTTGGATCCTAAATACAGCAATTATTTATTTAGTGGAGCTATGGAACATAGTACTGGTCGACTATTTTATGCTATGAAAAAATATGGTGCTTTTGTGATCGAGGATGCTATTCAAACTCCAATTTATACTTCAGGGCAGAAAAAAATCAGTAAAAGTAGCAAAATATACATTGATGAATATTTTGATATAAACAGAAAAACTTTTTTATCAAAATTACTAAATTATAATACTAGTTATTTGGGTTCTTCTTGTACATACTATGTTGATCTGGCTTCCGGTAAAGCCGATCTTGTTCTGGAATGCACAAGAAAAAATAACCTTGAGATAGCTGTAGCTTATGGATTGATAACTGAAGCTGGTGGTGCAATGATGTCGATCGATAAAACAAAACTTGGTCAAATGAAGTATAATACTTTTGGTCAACATTGTCACATCCCAGTCGTAACAGCATCAACAAAGCAGTTAGCACTTAACCTAATTGATCGTATTTAAAAAATCTAATCTAGTTGATACTGAAAATAAGATAATAAAAGCCTTGAAAAAATCAGGGCTTTTTTCTTTTGATAAATCGGTTGGATAATTTAAAATAAAAGTATAAAATTTAATTTTTATGGATTTAATATTAAGATTAAAAATAGCTTTAGGAATAAATATTTTGTTTATAGCTTGGATGCTTTTAGAAACTTTTGGTGTTTCGTCAATAGTTTTATAGTTTTAAAATATTTATTATTTTTTAAAAATTAGTCTTGACAAAAGTCCAATTTATTGCTATATTAAGAATAGTTTAATAAAGTAAATTTAAAATTAAATATTAAAAGGAGGATATTGTGAATTTATTAATGATTCCCTCAGAAGAAGTTAAAAGACACAATAAATTATCTGCTAATACTATAAAAAGACTAAATGCGGGCTTAGATCTTTGGTGGTCAGGCGGATTTGATAAAATTGTTTTAACTGGTGGAATTTATAATTCTTCTGATGTTCAATCTCGACCTGCCTCTGTGTTAATGAGGATTTACTTAATGGCTAATGGTGTTGATAAAAACAAAATTCTTGTTGAACGTAAATCGCTTGATACATTTGAAAATGTAAAAAATGTATTAGAAAAGTTAGAATATCTTGATATTGATCAGCTTAACATAACTGTAGTTACTCAATGGCAACATGCAATAAGGTTTTGGATCTGCTTTAGAAGTTATGGAATAAAAGTTGCTCTTTTTCCTTTGAAATACTCAGTTTCTTTATTCACTAGTTTAAAAGAATATTTTTTTATCCTTTATCATGTTTATGACAAAAAGGGTAGAAAATTTTTAGCTCGCTTGAATAGGAAGTTTAGAACACAATAAACTTAAAGCCCTGGGAAGAACCAGGGCTTTTTCTTTTGACAATGTGTTTAAATAGCTTAAAATAAAAGCATAAAATTTAATTTATTTTTATGAATTTAATATTAAGTTTACAAATAGCTTTAGGAATAAATATTTTATTTTTTGTTCCTGCTTTTATTTTTAAAACAGATAAACTAACTGATTTTAGTTATGGTTTAACCTTTTTTATAATAGCTTTGTTTGGCCTTTTAAACTCAGCAAAAAATTTAGTACACTTTATCTTATTTTTTATGATATTTTTTTGGAGTTTAAGATTGGTTTCTTATTTATTAATCAGGATTTTAAAAACTGGCAAAGATAAAAGATTTGATCAAATTAGACATAATTTTTTTAAATTTTTAGGTTTTTGGTTATTACAAGGAATAAGTGTTTGGGTTATAATAATTCCTAGCGTTTTATTGTTTAATGTTAAAGCTCTTGCAATAACTCCAATATCTATTTTAGGTGTTTTAATTTGGGGCTTAGGTTTAACAGTTGAGACAATAGCTGATTATCAAAAATTTAATTTTATTCATAGTAAAGAAAATAAAGGAAAATGGATAAAAGCTGGACTTTGGAAATATTCTCAGCATCCTAATTATTTTGGAGAAATTCTAAATTGGCTTGGGATATATATTTTTACTATAAGCTATTTAAGTATAGGGAATATTTTATTATCTTTTATTAGCCCTATTTTTATTACAATTTTACTTGTTTTTGTAACAGGTATTCCTAAAGCTGATCAAGCTAGTTTTAAAAGATGGGGTAAAAACCCTAATTATATAGAATATAAAAATAAGACTAATAAATTAATTCTTTGGCCTTTTTAAAAATTTACCTTAATAAAAGGTAAAATTTAATATAAAGTTTTCCACAATTATTTTAGCACTCACCCTTGACGAGTGCTAATTACTTTTTTATAATTAAAACATGACAAAAAGACAAGAAAAAATATTAAAATTAATTATTAAAAGCTATATTAACACAGCCGAACCTGTGGGGTCTAGCTTTTTAAAGAAAAAGTGTAAATTAGATATAAGTAGTGCTACTATTCGCAATGAAATGGCAGATTTGGCTGATGAAGGATTTTTGTCAAAGCCTCATGTTTCAGCTGGTAGGGTACCAACGCTTAAGGCTTTTAAGTATTATATTAATAATTTATTACAACCTAAAGATCTTAAAAAAAGTGAAAAAAAACGTTTTAAAAAATTAGCTAAAAATCACAAAGGAGAGGTCCAGGTAAAGGAAATATTAAAACAAGTAGTTGAAATTTCTCAGGAGTTAGGTATTTTAGTTTTTAATAAGCATAGCTTTTTTTATACTGGTTTTTCATATTTATTTGATCAACCAGAGTTTGAACAACATAAATCCGTTGCTACTATATCTCAAGTAGTAGACAGTATGGACAATATTATGGGAGAGTTATCTAATTATATTGATAGTGAAACTAAAATTCTTTTAGGAAAAGACAATCCTTTTAGTGAGTTTTGTGGAGCTGTTTTTACTAGTTTTAAGACCTCTGATAGTCCTCACAAAAAGATTATAGGGTTAATAGGACCAACAAGAATGAATTATGGTAAAAACCTTGCTTTACTTAATTATTCTAAAAAAGTATTAACTAAATAATAATTTTAAAATATGGCTAAATCTCAAACTAATAACCAAGATAGTAATAAATCTCAGAAAAAAGAAAAACAAGAGAAAAAAGAAAAACAAAAACAAAACAAAGAAAATAAAAATATTTCTGATTTAAAAGAAAAAATTGATGAGTTAGAAGAATTAACTAAAAAGTATTTAAATGGCTGGAAAAGAGCCCGAGCTGATTATCAAAATCGAGAAAAAGAAATAAGAAAAGAAAAAAAAGAATGGATGAAGTTTAGTAATTCCCAGCTTATAAAAGAACTTTTATATATATTAGATAGTTTTAATCACTCTTTAGATCAGGTTCCTGATGATCTGGCTGATAATGATTGGGTAAAAGGCATAGTTCAGATTTCAAGTCAATTTGAGCAATTTTTAAAGGGCCAGGGAGTAGAAAAAATTAAAACTATAGGTCAAGAATTTGATCCTAATCTTCATGAAGCGGTTGATTCCAGTAATGAGGAATTAAGTAAAAGCAATAAAATAAAAAAGGAAGTTCAAGCAGGCTATACCATGCATGATAAAGTTTTAAGACCAGCTAAAGTAATAATAGAATAAAATTTTAATATATAAATTTAAAAGGTCAATTTAATATTAACCCATTAACTAAAAAAAATATGGCTATTGTACCATTTCGCAATAATTGGCTTTTTGATCCTTGGGAGGAAATGGAAAAATTCTTTGATAATTGGCCGGAAGCAAAATCTGGTAAGTTTGCCCCAGCTGTTGATGTTTACAAGGATAAAGGGAATGTAGTTGTTGAATCATCACTTAGCGGGGTTGACCCTAAAGATGTTGATGTTAGCTTGGAAAAAAATGTTTTAACTATTAAAGGAAAAACTGAAAGAAAGTCAGAAGTGGATGAAAAAAATTATTATAGAAAAGAAATTCGTACGGGTAGATTTTACAGAAATATTAATTTACCAGCTAAAGTAGATAAGGATAAGATAAGGGCTGAATATAAAGATGGCACTCTTAAAATTAGTGCCCCTATTAAATCAGAACCTAAAAAAGAAAAAAAGGTTAAAATTGATGTGAAGTAGTTAGTTGATTGATTAATGAGCTCTGATAAATTTTTTATCAGGGCTAACCATCAGTTAATTAATTTAATTCAAAAAATTATGTCTAAAACAATTGGTATTGATTTAGGTACTTCTAATTCTGCTGCTTCATATATAGAAGGTGGCAAACCCAAAATGATTCCTTCTAAAGAAGGGACTACTATAGTAGGAGGTAAAGCTTTTCCTTCTTATGTTGCTTTTGACAAGGAAGGCGAACTTTTAGTAGGGGAGCCTGCTAGAAGACAATCAAGAGCTAACCCTGAAAAGACTATTTTTGCAGCTAAAAGAAAAATGGGTACAGATCATAAATATAAAATTGAGGACAAAGAATATACTCCTCAACAAATTTCTGCCTTTATTTTGCAAAAAATTAAAAAAGATGCTGAAGATTATTTAGGAGAAGAAGTAAATGAGGCAGTGATTACTGTACCGGCTTATTTTGATGATTCTCAAAGACAGGCTACTAAAGATGCTGGTAAAATTGCTGGTCTTGATGTGCTTCGTTTAGTTAATGAGCCTACGGCTGCATCTTTTGCTTATGGCTTAGATAAAGTAAAAGAAAAAGATCAAAAAGTAATAGTTTTTGATATGGGGGCTGGGACACTAGATGTTACTATCATGAATATTGCTAAAGTAGAAGTAGATGATGGTAAAAAAGAAAGTCAATTTGAAGTTCTTTCTACTTCAGGAGATACTAAGCTTGGTGGTAAAGATATGGATGATGCTTTAGTAAATTATATATTAAAAGAATTTAAGGATAAAGAGGGAATTGATGTAAGCTCTGATAAAATGGCAATGCAACGCTTAAGAACAGCAGCTGAAAAAGCTAAAATTGAACTTTCATCTGTTAAAGAAACTGATATTAATCTTCCTTTTATTACAGCTAATGATAAAGGACCAAAACATCTTAATATGAAAATTACAAGAAGTAAAATGGAAGAATTAGCTAGACCTATAGTTGAAAAATCTAGTGATTCTATTAAAACGGCTTTAAAAGATTCAGATTTAAAGAAATCTGACATTGATAGAATTATATTGGTTGGTGGTCCTACAAGAATGCCATTAGTAAAAAAGTTTATTCAAAATAATGTTGGTGAAAAAATTGAAAGAGGAATTGATCCAATGGAATGTGTTGCAATGGGGGCTGCAATTCAGGCTGGTATTTTATCTGGAGATGAAGACGTTCAAGATGTTTTACTTTTAGATGTTACTCCTTTAACATTAGGGATTGAAACCTTAGGAGGTATTACAACTCCTTTAATAGATAAAAATACCACTATTCCTACTTCTGAAAGTAAAGTCTTTTCTACTGCAGCAGATAATCAAAGTTCAGTAGAAATTAATGTTGTTCAAGGAGAAAGAAAAATGGCTAAAGATAATCGTAGCTTAGGTAGATTCATACTTGATGGCATCCCTCCTGCTCCTAGAGGTGTTCCTAAAATTGAAGTTAAATTTGAAATTGATGCTAATGGTATATTAGAAGTTACTGCTAAAGATAAAGGCACTGGTAAATCTCAAAATATTACTATTAAGGATTCTACTGCACTTTCAGATGAAGAAATTGAAAAAATGAAAAAAGAAGCAGAGGAATTTGCTGAAAAAGATAAGAAAAAAGAAGAGCTTATAAAAACTAGAAATGAGGCTGATAATCTTATTCATACTTCTAAAAAAGCAATAGAGGATGCTGGCGATAAAATTGATAAAAAGGATAAAAAAGAAATTGAAGAAAATATTAAAGCCTTGAAAAAAGTTAAAGATGAAAAGGATATTGAAAAGATTAAAAAAGCTATGGAGGATTTGTCTAAAGCAGTTCAAAAAGTAGGTAGTGCTATGTATAAAAATAAGGCTGATTCCAGTAAAGCTCAGCAAGCTGGACCTAAAAATCAAAATAAAGATAAAGATAAAGATAAAGATAAAGATAAAGATGACGATGATACAATAGAAGGAGAGTATGAAGAGGATAAAAGTAATAAAGACAATAAAAAGAAAAAAAACAATTAAATAATATATAAAACTTTTAGTTTTAAAAGCCTCAAAGTTTTTCTTTGGGGCTTTATTTTTTTTGACAAATGCCTTAAATTGTGCTACTTTAAAAACAATTAGTTCTTTTAAAAAGGAGGGACAATGAATCAAAAAAATATAAGGATTTCAATTTTAGGTTATCAAATTAATTTTCGTGATAAATTTCACAAAGAATGGTTTCTTACCTGTTTTCATTTTTTTATAATTGCTATTTTTTTAACAGGGTTAATAATTTTTATAAAAGCTATTAATATTTATAACCCTTCCTCGTTTATACAAAAACTTAGGTTTGATTTTATTTTAATGACACCCTTTGGTATTGGCACAATAGCTTACTTTGTTATATTTATTATGTCTTTTGTTAAAACTAGGGCTGGTAAAAAAGTAGCAGGTAATTATTCTCCTGATTGTATTTGGTTTAATGGGTTGGTATTTATTGTTTATTTGATATTGTTATTTTTAGTAAAACACCTAAATTGTAATTTGTTTTAAAAGGTAAGAATTAAAATCTTACCTTTTTTGTTTTTAGTTTTTTGTTATAATAAAAGTGTATGAAGGAAAAAGATATTAAAATTTTTGTTTTTTGCTTTTTAATGATTGCCGTTTCTTTTTTATTTTGGCAACATTTATCTTTACTATTAGAATCACCAACCTTTTTAAAGTTGGTTCTTTTAGCTTTCTTTACATTTTTATTTTTTTGTTTTTTGGTTGTTGTAATGCTTTTGGTAAAAAAAAGAAAATTTGTTTATTTAACAATTGCTTTAAGTAGTTTGTTATTTTTTATATTTTTTAAAATAAATTCTGAAAATTTTAGTTTTTTTATTATAGGAATAGTTTTATTTTTTGCTCTTTTAATTGTTGGTTATGAATATATTCAACATGAACGAAAACAAAGGATAAAAATTTCATATGTTAGGGTGTGGAAAAGAGGATTACCCTTTTTAATAATTGCTGTTTCTTTAATTATTTCTTTAACTTATTATTTTAATCCCTTATTAAAAATTGGTCAGGAAGAAATTAAAATACCTCAAGGTTTTTTTTCAACCACAATAGCTCCTTTTAAAATAATAACAGGACAAATTATTCCTTTTTATCAAAAAGGTATGACCGTTGATGAAATGATTGCTGCTACTCAGGGTCAACCTGATTCTAAGTTTAATTCTAATTTATCACCTCAATTAATCAATCAAATTAAAGAAAAAATTGGAAATGATAAAAATTTGAACAATCTAAGCCTAGAAGATATAATGCAGATGCCAGAAGTTAAAAGTTTAATAAATAACAGGGTAAATAATTTTGACAAGGATTTAATTAAACAAAAAAGAAAAGAATTAGAAAAATCATTTAATATTAAGCTAAAAGGAAGTGAAACAATAGATGAGTTGATAGGAAAAATTATTAATAATAAATTATCTGATTTTATAGGGCCATATTCAAAAGAAATATCAATAGGTATTGCTATAGCTTTGTTTTTTGTATTAGAATTTATTGGTAAAATTTTATCAATTTTAGTAATTATGTTATCTAGCATATTGATTAAGTTTTTAATTAAGTTAAATTTAATTAACATAGAGAAAAAGCAAGTTTTACAAAAAACTTTAAAATTATAAAAAATATTTTAAAATAGCTAAATTTAGAGCTATTTTTATTTGTTGTCAAAATATGAATTTTGTGTTAGTATAAAATCAAATAAATTAATAATAAATTATGGCAAAGAAAAACAAAAAATCAAACAAAAAGAAAAAATCTAGCAAAAAAAAGGCTGGCAAAAAGAGAAAAACCAGTAAAAAGAAGTCTAGTAAAAAGAAGTCTAGTAAAAAAAAGAAAAGAACTTCTAAGAAAAAAACTAGCAAAAAAAAGAAAAAAACTACTAAGAAAAAAACCAGTAAAAAGAAGAAAAAAAGAACTTCTAAGAAAAAATCTAAAAAAACAAAAAAGAAAAATCAAGATAGAATTGTAGCTACTGGTAAACGTAAATCTGCTATAGCTAGAGTTTGGCTTTTAACATCAGGCAAAGGAGAAATAGATGTTAATGGTAAAAAAGTAAAAGATTTTTTCCCAACCCTTGAAACACAAAAACAGGTTATTGCTCCTTTAAAGGTTCTAAAAAAGGAAAAGAGTTTTGATGTTGTTGTAAAGCTCAAAGGGGGTGGTTTTAGAGGCCAGGCAGAAGCTACCCAGCTTGGAATTGCTAGAGCTTTAGAAAAATTTAATTCTGATTGGAGAAAAAAATTAAAAGAAAATGGCTTTTTATCTCGTGACGCAAGAGTAAAAGAAAGAAAAAAACCAGGTTTGAAAAGAGCCAGAAGAGCACCTCAGTGGAGAAAGCGTTAAAAAGTATTTATTTCCTTTTAAAAACTTAAGATCACCTAATTTATGATTTCAGCTGCTAAAAATAGTTTTTATCTATTTATTGCTTATATTTATCAAAAAGGGGCTGCCCTTTTTTATTTTATTTTTTTGGCTCGTTATTTAGGAGCAGAAAATTTTGGTAAATATACTTTTGCTATTGCTTTTATGACATTTTTCTCTGTTTTTATGCAATTTGGCCTTTTAAGGGTGTTGTCTAGAGAAATAGCAAGAGATAAAAAAAAGCTTAAAGATTATTTTGGCAGTATTATTTTTTTCCACTTTGTGGCTGGAATTCTAGTATTGGGAATAGCTTATTTTATAATAAGTTTAACCTCTTATCCTCACTTAACTCGAGTTTTTGTTTATTTAGCAGGTTTAATGGTTTTTTTAGATACCTTGACTATGTCTATATACCGAGTTTTTAGAGGACACCTTAACTTAAAATATGAAGCTTTAGGTATTATTATTCATAAAACTGTTATGATACTTTTAGGGTTTTTATTTATGAAGCTTGGCATGGGAGTAATTTGGATGATTTTACCTTTAGTAGTTGCTAGCTTGGCTTATTTTATAAATGCAGTATATTTCTTAAAAAAGAAAATTGGAATTTGGCCTTTGCCAAAGCCTAATAAAAAGATTTTAAAAAAGATTTTAAAAATTGCTTTACCTTTTTTTCTAGCTGCTATATTTGGTAAAGTTTTTGCTACTACTGATAGCATGATACTTTCTTTTTTAGGAGGGGATAAATATGTGGGGTGGTATATGTCAGCTCAAAAAATTATTATAGCTTTCTTACTTTTAGTAGCCGGCTCTATAAATGGTGCTATTTATCCTACTTTTAGTTATTGGTTTGTTAGATCTAGAGAAAAACTTAAAAAGATTTTTCATAAAGGCTTTTTTTATCTTTTATTTTTGGGAGTTCCTTTAGTCTTTGGGATCGTTATATTATCTAAACAAATTATTTCTTTAATTTATGGTCAGGGTTATATTGAAGCAAGACCGGCTATGATAATTTTAGCTTGTAGTTTGCCTTTTATGTTTTTAGATTATATTTTGGCTAGTTTTTTAAATGCTTGTGACAAACAAAAAACCAACACTACAATTCGTGGTATTGGTGCTTTCTTTTTTATATTATTAAATATATTTTTAGTACCAAGGTTTTTTCATATTGGAACTGCTGTATCTCTTCTTGTTAGCTTTGTATTTTTAGTCATTGTAGAAATATATTTTATAAAGAAAATTATTTCTATTAAAGCTAAGTTTCTTGTTGAGCAATTTTTCTTTATTTTAGTTGCAAGCTTAGGTATGGGTCTAGCGGTTTATTTAATAAGATCTAAAGTTCATCTTGCTTTTAGTGTTTTAACAGGAATTTTAGTTTATGGTAGTTTGTCTTATTTAATGGATCTTATAACAAAACAAGATATTACTTTTTTAAAAAAAGCTTTTAAATTTAAAAAGAAATAAACTTTATGGACTTAGAGATTATAATGTACAATATGTCTTGCTTTTGTGAATGGCAAAAGGGAATTTCTAATAGAAATTATCAGGTTTTTAAAAAATTAGCCAATCATCCTAAAGTTAAAAGAATTATTGCAGTTGATTTTTTGCCTTTTACTGTAAAAAGAGCAGCCCGTAATTGGTTGGAAAATATAGCTTATTCTCCTATGATAGGGGAGACTGGTAAAATTGAGAAAAAATACAAGGGGTTAACTAGTCAAATGATAAAAATTTCAGGTTATAAGGCAGAGGTTTATGTTTTTTCTACTATTAATTCAATTATTTCTTATAAGCTGGTTTCTAAAACCCTTAATAAGTTTATAAATAAAATATATTATAAAGCACCTTTAAAAACTAAAAGGGTAATTTGGTCTTATTTTCCTATGACAGTAGATTACTTTGAAAATATAGATTCTGATTTAACTGTTTTTGATGCAGTAGATAATTGGATATATCATGAATCTTTTGGTAATTATCGCTATACTTTAAGAAAGAATTATAAAACAATTGCCAAAAAAAGTGATTTAATTTTTACAGTTTCTAAAGAATTGGTTGATTTTTTTCAAAAAATAGGAGCCAAAGATAATGTTAAATGGATTTCAAATGGGGTAGAATTGAAAAGGTTTAAAAATGCTAAGCCTTTGACCTCTAAAGAGTTACCTTTAAACATTAAGCATCCTATTGTGGGTTATATTGGAACTATTCAAGATAGATTTAGGGTTAATTTAGTAAAATATTTAGCTAAGAAAAATCCTGATAAATCTTTTTTAATAGTAGGGCCAGTTTGGGCCGGTGTTAATATTGAAAAAATTAAAATTCTGCCCAATGTTTACTTGATTGGTCGCGTGCCTTATAATAAGGCTTGTCGTTATATTAAGTCATTTGATGTTGGTATTATACCTCATAAAAATGATCGTTTTGTTAAATATACTAATTCTTTAAAAATTTTAGAATATTTAGCTTGTTCTAAGCCAGTCGTAACAACTCCTGGTTCAGGCGTAGAAAGGTTTTCTGAAATAGTGGAGATTAAAGAAAAAAAGCAGGAATTTAATAAGGCTTTGAATAAAATTTTAAAACCTGATTATATGAATAAACAAATCTATCAAGATGCTTTAGCTCAGCATAATTGGAAATATAAAGCTGATAAAATGCTTGATGTGATTTTTAAAAAACTTAGTTAATAATTTAATAATTATTTTAATATGAATAAGTCAGAAATTAAAAAAAATAATATAAAGCTCTCTATTATTATAGTCAATTGGAACGTCTTGCCCTTGTTGAAACGTTGTATTTTTTCAATTTGCAAAAATATTAAGGATATAAATTATGAAATCATTGTGGTAGATAATGATTCTAAAGATGGTAGTAAAACTTATTTAAAGGGTTTAGAGGAAAAAAGAGACAATGTGGAAATTATTTTAAATAATAAAAATCTTGGTTTTGCTACTGCTAATAATAAAGGTCTTAAAATAGCCAAAGGTAAATTTATATTATTTTTAAATCCTGATACAGAAATTACTAGCAATACTATTGAAAAATTAATGCAGGAATTAGAAAATAATAATGATATAGGTATTATAGCTCCAAAAATTTTAGGAGTTGATGGCAAGCATCAGCCTTCAGTAAGGGCTTTTCCAAGTATTTTATCTCAAATTTTAATTTTTTTAAAATTACACCATATTTTTCCCAATACCCCTGTTTTAAAAAAATATTTTCAACATAATTTTGACTATAAAAAGCAACAAGAAGCTGAGCAAGTAATGGGGGCGGCTATGTTAGCTAGAAAACAAGCTTTAGATAAAGTAGGTTATTGGGATGAAAATTTCTTTTTATGGTTTGAGGAGGTAGATCTTTGTAAAAGAATTAAACAAGCAGGCTGGGAAATTGTTTATACCCCCAAAGCTCAAATTTTACATCATGGTGGAGAAAGTTTTGCTCAAATGATGGGTTTAAAAAAACAAAATATATATAATAAAAGTGCAATTTATTATTTTAAAAAGCATTCTAGCTTTGAAAAATATTGGCCCCTTTTAGTTTTGCATCCTTTTAGTCTTTGTATAAGTTTAATTGTTCAAATTTTAAATATTTCCGGTGGTTATGGATTTCCTAAAAAAGATTAACATAAATACTTCTTTTAAAGAAAAAGTAAAATATCTAGTTTATTTATTTTTAGGCTTTCAGTTATTGTCTATTATAGGAGACAATTTTGTTTTAGTCTCTCAATTTTTCTTTTTAGTTTTTATTGCATTAACAATTTGGTTAACCTGGAAAAAATTAGAATTTGGTCTTTTAATTTTAGTTTTTGAATTTTTAGCTGGTCATGGTGGTCATTTGTTTGAATTTATGGGGCTATCAATTAGATCGACTATTTTCATGGTGGTTTTAATTGTATGGTTTATTAAAAAGATTAAAACAAAAGATTTTAATTTTTCACGATTTTTTCAATCTCCTATTTTAATTACTTACCTTTTGTTTTTAATTTTAATTTTTGTTGGTTTTTTAAATGGAGTTATTTCTGGTAATGGTATTTTAGCCTTAAAGGATGTGATTAATTATTCGTTTTTTCTTTTAGTTTTACCGCTTTTAGATGTTGTTTCAAAAGGTAAATTTTTAAAGAATTTATTTTTAGTTATAATAGCTGGAATTATTGGAATAACAATTGAAACTTTTATAGTATTTTTACTTTTTGCTTTTAGTTTATCTCAGGTTCATGATGTATTTTATTGGTGGTGGCGAGATTTAGCTATTGGAAAAGCTACTTTTACAAAAGATAATTTTTTCCGTATTGTTTCTCCAGCTCATTTGTTTGTTTTGCCTGTTTTTATTACTTTTTTAAGTTTGATTATAGCAAAGTTTAAAAAAGGTTTTCAAAAAAAGTATTTAATTATTTTAGCTTTGTTGTTAAGTTTCTGTTTACTGCTAAATTTTTCCAGAGCTTATTTTCTAGGTGTTTTAATAGGACTTATAGTTTTAAAAGTAGGGACAAGATTTAAAAAATGGTTGCTTTTTTCAGTTATAGTTATTCTTTTAATGGTTGTCCAGTTTGGTGTTCTTTTTGGTATTGCTAGTGGAGGAGATGTTTTAGAAGGAGCTGGTTTTTTAAAAAATAGAATGGAAACCTTAACTAAGCCTCAAGATGAGTTAAGTTCTTTAACAAGACTTGTAATTTTACCAGACTTATTGTCTCAAATTTACGATGTCCCTATATTTGGACATGGGCTTGGTTCTAAGGTTGGTTACCCTGATCCTTTGTCAGGTGAATATAAACACACTTTTCATATTGATTGGGGCTATTTAGAGATTTGGTTAGAACTTGGATTTTTAGCTTTAATACTTTATTTTACTCTTTTGACAATGATATTTTGTAAAGCTTATAAAATAGCTAAAAGATCTGTTTCCTTATTTAAAAAAAGACTTTATTTTGGTATAGGAGCGGGTTTGGTAGCTTTATTTGTGGCTAGTTTAGCTGGGCCATTTTTATTTCATCCTTTGGGAATTTTATATATAGTTTTAAGTTTAATTTTTGTTGTTAATGCCTAAATTATCTATTCACATTGTAACATTTAATAGTCGGCAGTTTATAAAATATTGCCTTGATTCTTTATTTAAAAGTAATTTTAATGATTTTCAGGTTTTTATAATAGATAACAATTCTTGTGATGGAACTGTTGAGTTTATTAATAGAAAATATTTTGATAAGAAAAAAGAAAAAAAGCTTTATTTAATTAAAAATAAAGCTAATAAAGGTTTTTCTGGAGCTCATAATCAAGCCATTAATTTAACTGATTCTGAATATGTTTTAGTTTTAAATCCTGACACGATTATTGAACCCGACTTTTTGTCAAAAATGGTTAATTTTATGGATAAAAATAAAAAAACAGGAGCTGCTTGTGGTAAGCTTTTAAAAGCTAGATTTAAAAATATCGAATTAGAACAAATTAAAAAAACAAATATTTTAGACACTACCGGGATTAAAGCTTTAAGGTCTAATAGGTTTTTAGATAGGGGAGAAAGAGAAGAAGACAAGGGGCAGTTTAAAACTGGTTCTGTTTTTGGGGTTTCTGGAGCTTGTGCTTTTTATAAAAGAGATGCTTTAGAAAATGTTAAAATGAAAAATGGAGATAATTTTGAGTATTTTGATAATGATTTTTTTGCTTATAAAGAAGATATAGATATTTGTTGGAGAATGCGTCTTTTTGGTTGGGATATAAAATATTTTGCTGATGCTTTTAGTTATCATTTTAGAGCTGGGGCACCCAGCAAGGAAAGATTTAGCAAATCAGCTTTGATTCAAAGTTGGTCTTATAGAAATCATTTATGGATGCTTTTGAAAAATTCTTTGCCTTTATGTTGTATATCAAGAATATTTTATATTTTATGGTATGAACTTTGTAAAAAGTTTTATTTTTTAATAACTAGACCTATCACTTTTTTAAAAACTATTATATCCCTTTTAAAAGGTTTTAAAAAAATGTATAAAAAAAGGAGATATATTATGAAAAAAAAGAAAATAGATATTAATCAGATTTGTTCTTGGTTTAATAAATAAATAAATTTTAATTATGATTTCTATTATTATTGTAAGCTACAATCAAAAAAAACTTTTAAAACAATGTATTGATAATATTTTTAAATCTGATATTAAAAATAATTTTGAAATTATTATAGTAGATAATGATTCTAAAGATAATACTAGAAAATATTTACAAAGTATTAATGATAAAAGAGTTTCTGTTATTTTAAATAAAGATAATTTAGGTTATGCAAAAGCTAATAATCAAGGCATTAAAAGAGCTAGGGGTGAATATATTTTACTATTAAATCCAGATGTAATAATTTACCCTAACTCAGTTGAGGTTTTAGCTCAATTTTTAAAAACACATAAAAACGTAGCTATGGTAGGGCCGAGGCTTTTAAATGTTGATGGGAGTGTTCAAGGTTCATGTTGTAGATTTCCTAAACTTTATACTCCAATTGCAAGAAGAACCATTTTAGGGAGATTACCTATTTTACAAAATGAATTAGATCGTTATTTAATGAAGGACTTTGATCATGAGAATAAAAGAGAAGTAGATTGGATGATAGGGGCCTGTCTTATGATTAAAAAGGATATTTTAGAAAAAGTTGGTTTATTAGATGAAAGATATTTTTTATATTTTGAAGATGTAGATTTAGCAAGAAAATTTTGGACTATTGGTAAAAAAGTTTATTATTTACCAGAATCTAGGGTTACTCATGCTCACCAAAGGTTGTCGGCTAATAAAAATATTTTTTCTAAAGTAGTAAGGATACATATTTTAAGTGGAATAAAATATTTTTTAAAATGGGGATTGACTAAGCTATTGTTTTTTAGTAATATTAAAAAGAGAATTATAAAAAAATAATCTTATATTCGGGGGTCGTCTAATGGCAGGACAGGGGCTTTTGGTGCCTCTAATGAAGGTTCGAATCCTTCCCCCCGAGCCAATTAAAAGCTGAGATATTTTCTCAGTTTTTTATTTTAGTATCTTAATAAGCTTTAATATTTTAATAAGCTTTAATATTTATAAAAAAATAGAGCCTGGTAAGTTGAATCAGGCCCTGTTATTAATCGTTTTTGTAGGGTTGCAACTACGTTTTGCAGGCGACAAAAATATTTTAGATATTTTTTATAATTGCACTTTTTTAATTTTTGAATAGTTAGCTGTGACTAGTTTTTTATTTTTTACTTATTTTCCCTAAACCCATCACGTATAAGGGGATTTCATATTTTGTTAAGTCTAGGGCTTCAATTAGGACATCATCTATAAAACCCCCAACACAACAACAACCAATTTTTTCTTGAGTACAGGTTAATTCTATGTTTTGAGCCATGTGGCCCGCCTCAATAAAGGAGTAAGGATATGCCTTATATCCGTATTTAACTTCTAGCCTTGAAATTACTGAAGTAAAAATAATAGCTGCTGATGGATTGTGTAGGGCAAAGGATACGATTTTCTTTTCTTTTTTTCTAAAATTTTCTTTTAAAAGTAATTCCAAAGAATTATCTTTTATATTATAGTGGTAAGCTCCAGGGTCAAGCTCTTTAACGTTAAAAGAAATAACATAAGTTTCTACTGGAAATCTGGCTCCGCCAGAAGGGTAGGTTCTTTTGTGAGGCTTTCGCTTAAAATCTAACACCCTATTACTTCTAAGGATAACTGTCAAATCTTTGAAAGAAAGTGGGTCTTTTTTAAAGTGTCTTGTTGATTTTCTTTTTTTTCTTAGCTCGTTTAATGTTTTTTTGCTTTTTTGTTCTCTTTTTGAAACATCAGGTAAAGGAAAGGAGGGGAGTCGGGGGTAGGTTTTAAAAAAAGCATGGCGATAAGCAACCGGGGGGTTTTTAATTTCTTCTCCCGGATCTATAATCTTAGTTTTATTATAGAATTTTTTAATATCTTGTATTTTCATGATATAGGATGAGGTTTTAATTTTGGGTCATATTGAAGCTCTCCAAAGTGTTGGCTATAAAGAGCTCGAGCGCTTTCGTCTAAATACAGAGGATGAATTTCAGGGATTATTACTTTTTTTGCTTCAAAACCTGCCCTTTTTATTTCAGGTAGAGTTAAGTCTGCGCTAAAAATATTATATCCTCTTTTTTTTATTTTATTTATTGCTTGCTTTAGGGTGGTATTTTTTTTGATTAGTTTTTTATAACTAATTTTATTTGGGCTTTTTAACCAGAAATTTAAGTATTTTATTTTATCAGTAGAGTACCAGTAGAAAAATCTTTTAGTCATAGAATCAACTTCATTTTCTTTTGGTAGAGAACGAAGGTGAAATTTCTTAATAAGTCTACTTACACTTCTCCATTGAAAAGATTCCAATAAGGCTCCTTTAATAGCTTCTTTGAATTTAAAATTAGAGCTTGCCCCGATGCAAACCGCTGGACCAATTTTAGTTTTATCAATAGTAACTACTAAACAGCTAGGAATTTCTAGATCAGTAGTAATGTCAAATATATGAGTTTCTAACTGATAACGTTCTAAGTATTTAATTATTTTTATTATCTCTTTAGGTAAATCGATTATTCTAGATATTGCCCTTTTTTTAATATAAGCAGAAACTGAAGCATCCCGTTCAATTGATTCAAGAAATCCAGTTTTAAAAGCATGGTTGTTTTCAATAGGGCCAAGAGCAGCTCCAGTACTGATCATTTCTCTTCGAATATGAAGTTCATTTCTAAATTTTGAAGTAAGAAAAACTAAATGTGCAGGAATAAATGTTTTTTCTTTCGTAGAAATATTTTCTACGGGCCACCAACGATATTTTTCTTTTTTTATTTTTTCTAAAAATTTTGTTTTATTTTTAAATTGTTCTTTAGAATAACAGCAAAACAATTCTGGATTAACAAGTTTATTTTTATTATCAATATATCGGGAAA
>CAZBSA010000005.1:0-19192 GCA_964494785.1 uncultured Gammaproteobacteria bacterium
GAGGTCGCAGGTTCAAATCCTGCTAGGGACATTATTTTAAATTATAAATTTTTTATATAAAAAAAGAGGTAAGTCTATACCTCTTTTTTGCTTATATTAAGATTTATTTGAAATTATTCTTTTTTAGTTTTATTAATAAATTCATTTAAGGTCATTTGGCCCATTTCTCCTTTTTTATAATGTCTAACATTAATTTTTTTAGCTTTTTCTTCTTTTTCCCCCACTACTATCATGTAAGGGATTTTTTGGTTTTCTGCTTTTCTTATGCGATTAGAAAGGGTTTCATCGCTTTTCCATATTTTAACCCTTATATTATCTTTTTTGAGTTTTTTTGCAACTTTTTTAGCGTATTGAATATTATTTTCACCTATAGGGATAATACAAGCTTGAATAGGAGCAAGCCAAAAAGGAAAAGCACCTCCGTAATGTTCTATTAAAACACCAATAAATCTTTCCATTGAGCCAAGTAAAGCCCGATGAATCATAAAAGGCTTTTCTTTTTTACCATTTTTATTTATAAAAGTAATATTAAATCTTTCTGGTAAGTTAAAATCAATTTGAATTGTGGTACATTGCCACTCTCTATCTAAGCTATCTTTAACCTTTATATCAATTTTAGGGCCATAAAACACTCCTCCACCTTCATCTACCTCATATTCTAGATCAAGGTCTTTTAAAACCTCTTTTAATGTCTTTGTGGCCCTATCCCAACCCTTTTGATTGCCAGCAAATTTTTCAGGCTGGGTAGAAAGATAGATATTGTAATCATCAAATCCAAAATCAGAAAGTATAGCAAGGCCGTGTTTTAAAAGCTTAACAGCTTCTTGTCTTAATTGTTTAGGGGTGCAAAAAATATGAGCATCATCTTGAGTAAAGCCTCTAACTCTAGTTAATCCATGCAAAGTGCCTGATCTTTCATATCGATAAACTGTTCCTAACTCTGCATATTTTATAGGGAGATCTTTGTATGATCTAATATCAGAGTTATATATTTTTACATGAAAAGGGCAGTTCATAGGCTTAATAAGATATTTCTTTCCTTCGATTTCAATTGGAGAATACATATCTTCTCTATACATTTCCCAATGGCCTGACTTTTTCCAAAGATCTATTTTACCAATATGAGGTGTTGCAATCCAATCATAATTTTGTTTTGATAGTTCGTCATATAAATAATTTTCAATAGTCTTTCTAAGGAGAGCCCCTTTTGGTTTCCAAAGCGGCAAACCTGCCCCAACTTCATCATCTATCATAAAAAGATTTAATTTTTCCCCTAATCTTCTATGGTCTCTTTTTTTAGCTTGTTCTTGTTTTTTTATAAATTCATCAAGATGTTTTTTGTTTTTAAAAGCAATACCATAAATTCTGGTAAGCATTTTGTTGTTTTCGTTACCTTTCCAATAAGCTCCGGCAACCCTTTGTATTTTAAAGGCATTTTTTGAAAGTTCTTTAGTTGATTTTACATGGGGGCCTTTGCAAAGGTCAACAAAGTCACCTGATTTATAAATACTTATCTCTCCTGTCATATCTTTTAAAAGTTCTAGCTTATAAGGTTGATTTTTAAAAAGTTTTTCAGCTTTTTCTTTAGATATTATTTCCTTTTTAAATTTAATATCTTGGTCAATTAATTCTTTCATTTTTTCTTGTATTTTATCAAAATCATCAGGGGAGATAGAATTTTTTAAATCAAAATCATAATAAAAACCATTTTCAATAGCTGGACCTACCCCAAATTTAGTTTGGGGGTATAGTTTATCAATAGCCGCAGCTAAGATATGAGAAAGAGAATGTCTTATAATTTCTATATTTTTCATATATAAATATTTTATTTTTATTGTATGGCCTTATTTTAAATAAAAAAGAGCAGTTTGTCAAAATTTTAATTAAAATTTAATACAGTTTGATAATATTTTAAAACCCTTTTAGTTCCTTTTGAAATCTGAATTTGCTTTTTCAGTTGATTGTCGTGTTTTTTATTGTTTTTCTTAATTACTTTTAAAGATTTAATTTTTTTACCAATATCATCTTTCCCTTTTTCCCAACCTTTTTTGGGTTTTTTATACTTATTAACGCCTTTGGTGTTTTTTAAATTAAGAAATTTAAAAATTTTATGAGTAGTTTTTTTAGGTTGGTTTATAATTTGTTTATATTTAACAAAGAAAACATTTTTATCATTTTTAGTTTTTTCATAAATATTTTTATAAACTTTACACCAATACTGGTGAATAAAAAAGTTGTCTAAAATATGTATTTTATTATAAAAATCTTTAAAAATCCATTTTTTAAGAGAAAGTAGGGCGTTATAAGGTTCTCTAAATAATATAATTTTTTTACAATTTTTATATTCTTTTATTTTAGGATAGGTAAAAATTTCGTTCATCCAAGCCGGTTTTTTCAAAACTATATTTTTTTTATCACTAAGTTTATATATTTGCTTTTTTGATTTTTTTTGAAAATTAATTTCTGGAAGATGGGAAACAGTTTTTTTGCTTCCTAAAAGCGCTTTTAATAGAGTTGAACCAGTTCGCATAGCAGATAATATTAATATTATTTGTTTTTGTTTTTGCATAATTAAATCTTTTTATTTTGCATTAAATTATTTTTATTAAATAGTAGTCCTTTTATTCCATATATACTTAAAAGAGAAATGCCAACTATACACCATAAAATATCTCTTATTCTTGTTATAATACTTATACTAACACCTCCTATTTTTTTAAATTTTAATATACTAAATACAGCCAATTGTCCTCCCTCTAACCCCCCAAAAGCTGCTGGCACAGGCAAAAGATATGCCATACATATAAAAAATATTATCATAAAGGTTTGCAACAAGCCGGCATTAATCCCTATCATTAAAAGAGCAAACTTGAATTCTATTATCATAAATCCCCAGGTAATAAAATTGATTAAAATAGATTCGTAAAAAATCTTCTTTTTATTACAAAAAAATTTTCTAATTAAATGTTCAAAGCTATCTGATTGTTTAATTAGTTTTTTAGCCTTATTAAGTGTAATCAATTTGATAATAGGGGTTAAGATATTATTACCATTAATCAAATGTTTATATAAAACATATAAGAATATCATAAAACTAATTGCTATAATAAGCAAAATTATTTTAGTGGAGAAGTTTAATAAAAAAAGCGTAACAAGAATGAAAACCCCAATGAAAAAAAAGATTGCAGAACCTGCAATTTGTAAGAAGAGGTCAATTGTTGTTGAAGAAAGGCCCTTTTTAAATGGAATTTTATGTTCTTTTTTTAAAAGATAGGCTCGTAAAGGTTCACCTCCGAATCTTGATATTGGTGTTAAGTAGCCAATAGTGTAGCTCATAATTTTATAGCCAAAAAGTTTTAAAAATTTGATTTTGATATTCTGAGCTTTTAAAATAATATACCAGCGTAGTGTTAGGCCTGCTTTTACCAAAATTGAAGCTACAATAAAACCAAAAATTCTAAATAAAGTGATATGTTTTAATAAATTAAAAGCCTTTGTCAGGTCAAAGTGAGATAGCAAAAAAATAGTAGCAAGAATTCCTATAATGCTCGAACTAATAAATATAATAATTTTTTTCATTATATTATTGTATAAAGTTTATAAAAAAATAAGAGCATTTATGCTCCTAAGTTTATAAAAATTATAATAGAAATTTTAGAAATTGTCAAATAAAAATCTTACAATTTAGTATTTGTAAGGATAGAATGGCGGTCCGGACGGGGCTCGAACCCGCAGCCTTCTGCGTGACAGGCAGACGATCTAACCAATTGATCTACCGGACCAAAATAAAATAAAAAATTACCCCCTTATTTTTTAAAGGCTTTTAACTATTTTTGTAAATATCTTTGGATAATATTGAGCTAAGTTAGCTAAGTTTTTTCTATCAATCTTAATATCTTCTTTTTTGAGTTTTCCCATGAACTGAGAATATTTAGTACCGTTTTGTCTACAGGCAGCATTAATTTTTATTTGCCAAATACGTCTAGCTCTTCTTTTTTTATTTCTTCGGTCTCTGTAAGAATAAGCACCAGCCTTAAGGTTAGCTTCTTTGGCAGCCTTAAGTCTATTTTTTCTACCCAAACGATAACCTTTGGTATTTTTTAAAACCTTTTTTCTCTTTTTATTATGAGTTTTGCCTCGTTTTACTCTTGGCATAAATTTTATGAATTAATTGCTTGTCTTACTGTTTTTCTAAAACCTTTAGAAAGTTTTTTGTCTTTTCTTTTGTTTTTTGTTTTTTTTCTAGATTCTTTAGCATTAAGATGATTTTGACCACAATTACGGTGAAAAACCTTTTTATTTTTAGTGATTTTAAATCTTTTTTTTATTGATTTTCTGGTTTTGTTAGACATAATTTATTTTGGTATTATTAATGAGATAATTTTGTGTCCTTGTCGTTTAGGGGGAGATTCGATTTTAGCAATATCATCAAGTCTTTTTACAAAATCTTTAATAACTTGTTTTGCTTCTTTTCCTTTTGCTTTTTCTCTCCCTCTAAGGATTAGCTCTATTTTTACTTTATTATTATCATTTAAAAATTTTCTTGCTTTTTTTTCTCTTATATCTATATCATGTTCACCAATTGTAAAAGAAAGTCTGATTCCTTTAACAGTTTGAGTTTTTTGTTTTTGGTTTTGCTTTTTTGCTTGCTTTTTTAATCTATACTTAAATTCTCCAAAATCAGCTATTTTAGCTACGGGAGGATTTGCTTTAGGGGAAATTTCAATTAAATCCAAATCCATGTCTTTGGCTTTTTGCAAAGCTTTAGCTTTGGACATAACACCTAAGTGGTCACCGTTTTTTTTAACAACGCGGACCTTAGGTGATTTAATTTTTTCATTAACCTTGTAGTATTTCAATTTGTTTAAATTATTTGATTTTTTAATTTATGGTGGAGATGGCGGGTAATTCTCCCGCGTCCGTGACAATAAAGACAAAAATATCTACCTTTATATCTCAATTTATATTTTGGCAAAGACGAGAAAATTGAGAAAACTTATTCGTCTGCCTAAGCCCATTTTATCAAAGTCTTTGGTGGGCAGCCAAAAACTCGCCCTGCTTAAATGACACCAGAATTCTCTTTAGCAGGGATCAAGAGATCTGATGGTCTAACTAAATGTTAGACAGCTGCAAATTCGTAAGCAGGTGAACTAATCGCCTGCTTGAATTTGGCCAATAAGTTTTTGGCAATTATATTGTAAGAGAACTAACGCTTCTCTAATTTTCGAAAGGCAATTTTTATCTTCATATATCCGTCGAGTTAAATCATCCCCTTAAGAATATATAAAGTTATTCACCAACTATTTCTTTTTGAATATTTTTTGGCACTTTACTGTAATGAGTAAATTCCATAGATGAGCTACCTCTACCTTGTGTCATTGATCTAAGGGCTGTAGTATAGCCAAACATTTCGCTTAAAGGAACAGTGGCTTTAATAACTTTTACTTTGTCCCTAGATTCGGTTTTTTTAATTTTAGCTCTTCTAGAGTTTAGATCACCCACTACGTCTCCTAAAAACTTATCAGGCACTACAACATCTATTTTCATGATAGGTTCTAATAAGGTAGGAGCGCCTTGATTAAAACCTTTTTTAATAGCTCTGCTTGCTGCCATTTTAAAAGCGGCTTCAGAAGAATCTACATCATGATAGGATCCATCATAAACTATAGCTTTAATATCTACGGCTGGGTAGCCTGCTAAAATTCCTTCTTGAAGGGTTTCTTCAACTCCTTTTTCTACAGAGGGTATAAATTCTCGCGGAATAGCGCCACCTGTTACTTCGTCTTCAAATTCATTTCCCTCTCCTCTTTCTTTTGGCTCAAGCTTTAAATAACAATGACCATACTGACCTCTTCCACCAGATTGATGGATATATTTTCCTTCTACATCAACTGGTTTTGTAATAGTTTCTTTATAAGCTACTTGAGGTTTGCCTGTGTTAGCTTCTACATTAAATTCTCGCTTTAATCTATCTAAAATAATTTGTAAATGAAGTTCTCCCATGCCAGAAATAATTGTTTGTCCAGTATCTTCATCTTTTTTAACTTTAAAAGTAGGGTCTTCTTGTAGTAATTTAGTTATTGCTTCTCCCATTTTTTCTTGATCTTTTTTGCTTTTAGGTTCAATTGCAACAGATACAACAGGCTCTGGAAAGGTAATAGATTCTAATAATATTGGGTGTTCTTTGTTACATAAAGTATCTCCAGTAGTAGTATTTTTTACCCCCACAATAGCAGCAATGTCTCCAGCATGAATTTCATCTACTTCTTCTCTGTTATTAGCATACATTCTCACAATTCTTCCTACTCTTTCTTTTTGGCCCGTGTTTACATTATAAACGTAAGAACCAGCTTCTAGTTTACCAGAATAAATTCTAAAATAACAGAGTCTTCCCATATAAGGGTCAGTTGCTATTTTAAAAGCTAGAGCAGCAAAAGGTTCTTCTACTTTATTATCACGAGTAAGTTTTTCTTCGGTTTTAGGATCCTGTCCTTCAACAGGAGGTATTTCAGCTGGAGAAGGAAGGTAGTCACAAACTGCATCAAGTAAAGATTGAACCCCTTTATTTTTTAAAGCTGATCCACAAAGTATAGGAACAATTTCATTATTAATAGTAGCTTTTCTTAAAACTTTTTTTATTTCTTTAATAGAGGGTTTTTCTCCTTCTAAATATTTTTCCATTAAAGTATCATCTTTTTCTACAATCGCTTCAATAAGCTCTTTTCTATATTTTTTAGCCTTTTCTTTTAAATTTTCTGGTATTTCTTGGATTTCTATTTTTTCTCCCATTTTTCCTTTATTGATTTTAGCTTTCATTGTAATAAGATCAATAACTCCTTTTAAATCTTTTTCTTTACCTATAGGTATTTGAATAGGGTAAGCTTCTTCAGTTAAGCGATTGTGAATTGATTCTACGTCTTTAAAAAAGTCAGCTCCTGTTCTATCAAGTTTATTTACGAACGCAATTAATGGTACGCCAAATTCTTGAGCTTGTCGCCAAACTGTTTCAGATTGAGGCTCAACTCCAGCTACACCGTCAAATACTACAACTCCACCATCTAAAACTCTTAAAGATCTTTGAACTTCAGCTGTAAAATCAATATGTCCTGGAGTATCAATAATATTGATTTTGATTTTTTCATCAGTTGTAGGTTTTTTCCAAAATACAGTAGTAGCAGCCGAGGTAATGGTTACACCTCTTTCTTTTTCTTGTTCCATCCAATCCATTTGGGCCTCTCCATCGTGTACCTCACCAATTTTATGTTTTTTACCAGTGTAATAAAGTACTCGCTCTGTTGTAGTGGTTTTGCCAGCATCAATATGAGCGATAATTCCAATATTTCTAATTTGTTGTAAGGGATAATCTCTTTCCATAAGTTAAATTTAGGGATTAAGTGTATTAGTTTGCAAAATGAGCAAAAGCCTTATTAGCTTTTGCCATTCGATGAACCGATTCTTTCTTTTGAAATGCGCTACCTTCGCCTTTTGAGGCCTGAATTAATTCTATAGCAAGCTTATTTGCCATAGGTTGGCCTTTTTTTGAACGAGCTGCATTAAGGATCCATCTTGAAGCTAGGATAAATCTTCTTTGAGCATCAGTTTTATAAGGTATTTGATAATTTGCTCCACCAATTCTTCTTGATCGAACTTCTACTCGAGGAGAAATATTATCAATGGCCTTATCAAAGATTTCAAGAGGATCTTTATCGGTTTTTTTCTTTATAATATCAAAAGCCTTATAAAGTATTTTTTGAGCTTTAGATTTTTTGCCCCTTTTCATAATATAATTTATAAATTTAGCAATATCTTTGCGTTTATATTTAGGATCAGGGTTAATATTTCTTATAATTTTTTTCTTGGATCTCATAATTTATTTATTCTTGTTTTTTAGCACCGTATTTAGAACGACTAGTTTTTCTATTTTCAACTCCGCCAGTATCGTAAACACCTCTTACTACATGGTATCTAACACCAGGCAGATCTTTAACTCTTCCTCCTCTAACTAAAACTACTGAGTGCTCTTGAAGGTCATGGCCAATTCCTGGGATATAAGCAGTAACCTCTTTCCCATTTGAAAGTCTAACCTTTGCAATTTTTCTTAAAGCAGAATTAGGTTTTTTAGGGGTTTGGGTGGTTACTTTTAAACAAACACCCCTTAAAAAAGGATGGCCTTTTTTAACTTTTTTCCTTTCTCTTTTTAAACTATTATAAGTAGTTTGAAGTGCAGGAGTTTTAGATTTTTTCTTTTGTTTTTTGCGTCCTTTGCGGACAAGTTGATTAATTGTAGGCATGTAAAATTTATTTTACTTAATATTTATTCTTGTATAAATATATTGTATAGAAATAATTTTTTATGTCAAGCTAAAATTAAAATAATTATTAAAAATTTTAAGAAAAAATCCATAAATTTTATAAATTATGGAAATTTAAACAATAAAATATTTAAATTTTTACTTTTTATATTATAACCCCCTTACCTACAATAAGGCGAAATATAAATTGAGCTATTGGTGGCAAAAGTGTCATGGCAATAAATATGGCTATAATAATGCCTAAGAAACCTGTTTTTAAAAAAGTGCGCCATTGATTTGGGAAAAGATCAGCAAAAACTTTTGATCCATCTAAAGGGGGGACGGGCAAAAGGTTAAAAAGTCCTAAAAAGATATTAACATAAGTTACTAATAGTAAACCCTCAATAAAAGCTGGTGATATAGAAGCCTGAGAAAGAAAACGAGCTCCTAAACCGAAAATAATTGCTAAAATAAAATTAGACCCTGGTCCTGCTATAGCTACTTTTAAAGAACCATACTTTTTATCTTCTAGATTGTAAGGATTATAAGGGACTGGTTTAGCCCAACCCAAAAATATTCCCCCGGTTAAAAGTAAAAATAATGGCAAAATAACTGTTCCTATTGGATCAATATGGGCCAGTGGGTTTAAGGTTAGTCTTCCAGCATCCTTAGCTGTGGAATCTCCTAACCTGTATGCCATCCAGCCATGGGAGTATTCATGAATTACTGCTGAGAAAACTATTACTATATATAAAAAAAGACGAGTTTCTAACATATTATAATATTTTAACTATTTAAAGGTTGTCAATTTTTTTCTTTTTTGCTAAGCTTTATTATATAAAAAATAATAAATTTAAAAAATTATGGCTAAGAAATGTGATTTTTGCGGTAGAGGTTCAAGAACTAAAATTTCTCGTTCTAATTCTAACGTGGCAAATAAAAAACGTCAACACATAAATCTTCAAACACGACATATAAATGGTGAAAAAGTTAAAATTTGTACCAAGTGTTTAAAAACATTAAAAAAGAAAAAACAATAATAATGTTTTAACCCGGATAAACCGGGGTGTGGCCTAGTCCGGTTTAAGGCGCTACTCTGGGGGAGTAGAGATTTCGCGGGTTCAAATCCCGCCACCCCGACTTTGAGATAATTTTTGTATTATGGAAGATTTAATTAAAAAAATAAAAAACATTAAATCTCAAGCTTTAAAAAAAATTAAAAAAGCCAAAAACCAAAAAGAGCTTGAAGAGGTTTGGCGTAATGTTTTGGGTAGAAAAAATGGTGATCTGAATAATATTTTAAAAAGCATTAAAGATCTACCTAAAGATAAAAGGCCTAAAATTGGTGCTTTAGCCAATAAAACAAAATCTGAAATTGAAAAAGAAGTTCAAAAACAAAAAAATAGTTTATCTCAAAAATCTTCTCAGACATCAACTAATTTTGATCCTACTTTGCCTAGCAAGTCTTTAAATTATGGTCATTTAAACCCTTTAACTAAAGTGAAAAGAAAGGTAGAAAATATTTTTTCCTCAATGGGCTATACTATAGAACAGGGGCCAGAGCTTGAAAAAGATTATTATAATTTTGAAGCTTTAAATATCCCTAAAGGGCATCCTGCTAGAGATAGTCAAGACACATTTTTTATAAAAGATCACCCCAATCTTGTAATGAGAACTCAAACATCTGCTGCCCAGGTAAGAATTATGGAAAAACAAAATCCTCCTTTTAGGTGCATTGTTCCAGGCAGGTGTTTTAGGCATGAAGCTAGAGATGCTTCTCATGAGCATACTTTTTTCCAAGTTGAGGGAATGGTTATTGATAAAAATATTTCAGTTGCTAATTTAATTTATACTTTAAAGAGTTTTTTATCGATTTTTTTTAAAAAAGAAGCTAAAGTAAGATTAAGACCTGGATTTTTTCCATTTACAGAGCCCAGCTTTGAACTTGATTTTAATTGTCCATTTTGTCAAGGCAAAGGATGCTCAGTATGTCAACAAACTGGCTGGATTGAGCTTATTCCTTGTGGTATGGTGCATCCTAATGTTTTAAAGTCAGGCAATATTAATTCTAAAAAGTGGAATGGTTTTGCATTTGGTTTAGGTATGGACAGGTTAGCAATGCTCCAGTATAAAATTCACGATATTCGTCTTTTTCGAAAAGGAGATTTAAGGTTTGTAAAACAATTTTAATAAACTTTTTATATTAAAAAAAGTCTTTATATAAGGGCTTTTTTGTTTTTAATATCTTGACAAATATAAAAATAAGTGTTAATTTACAAGCAATTAGTTCGTTAAAATATAAAAGGAGGAAAAATGAAAAAGAAAGATAAAAAAAATAAGATTAGTCGAAATTGGTATCACAAATCAAGTCAAGGCCCCACTCGTCTGAGTCCAAATGATAAAATTCCGCTTTTTGATTTAAGATATAGGCATGGTGATATTGATTTTTTGCAAAAAGGTAAAGAAAATGATTCGAGTAATTCGCGAAATGAATGAAATATTGAAATAAAGTACTTTAAAAAGAAAGGAGAATAAAAAATGAAAAAGATTTTTCTTATAAGTCTTTTGGTTTTTATTATTTTTATTCAGTTGAGTTTAGCAAAAGGTAATAAGGTTGAGTATTTTATAAAAGATAGTGTTTTAGTGCAAGAAAAAACTAAAGTGGATAGCTTGTTTAAATTACCCGGTTATATTGATAAGGATTATTTAAAAGATCATTTTAGCAACGAAGATATTCAAGCCCTTAATAATGGTAAGGTTATTATAAAGTTTAATGAATTTGATAAAGAAATAGGATTATTACCTGTTAAGGCTCAAACTGTTAAAATCTCGTCTGTATTTAGGGTAGTGGATAATCAATTAGAAAAATCACGGGTTAATAAAATATTTGGTCCAGTAAAAACATATTGGTCAATAACTATTATATTTATTTTATTACCTTTGATATTTTTCATTTGGTTTTTATGGCGTAATAGAAATACAAAAGTAATGGATATAGTTCAAATTGTTAGCATTGCTATTATTAGTTTGTTTTCTGTATTGCTGTTGTTAGATATATACCCCGGCCCAGACAATCTAGATAGTAGTCAATTATTCTTTTTAGGCCTCATGATAGCAGCAGTGGTAAGTTTTGCCGGTGCTGGGCTTAATATTAAAAGTCATTTTGTTATAGTATTGTTAGCAGTTTTTGTAATATGTTCTTTTGTAAATTTAGTGAATGCAAATGTCTATCTTATTTTCTTAGTGTTTTTTATTGTTTTTCTTTTTATAAGACTTATGAAGAGAATATTATTTTTTATGGAGAAATTGCTTAAGTCTTTTATGGAATAAAAAAATAGGGTGATTTAATTATCACCCTTTTATTTTTTATATTTACATTAATATTGTTTTAAATGGCGGTTTATTTTTCGTTGTGTTTCTCTTTTTTTAATAGTTTGTCTTTTATCTTTTTTTCTTTTTCCTTTAGCAACTCCTATTTCTAATTTTATAATACCAGACTTAGAATAGATTTTTAAAGGTATAACAGAAATACCTTTTTGTTTTATTTTGCCAATTAAAGAGTTTATTTGTTTTCTTTTTAACAAAAGTTTTCTAGGTTTTGTTGGATTATATTCTTTGCCTTGGTTAGCGGGTTTGTAAGGGCCAATATGAAGATTAATAATATAGGGCTCATTTTTTTTATTAATATTTACATATGAACCTTTAAGGCTGACATTACCTGTTTTTATAGCCTTTACTTCTGGCCCTGATAAAACTATCCCTGCTTCCAATTTATCCAGGATTTTATAGTTATAAAAAGCCTTCCTGTTTTTAGCTATAATCTTATTAGACATAATTAAAAACTTGTTTTATAATAAAAATGTGATTTTTATTTAGATCTAATATTAGTATAACAGATTAGATATTAATTTAAATAGTTTTTATGAGAATTGGTATTGATTGTAGAACAATTTTAAATCCTGATAAAGGGGAAGAGGCTGGTATAGGTCATTATACTTATCAGCTTGTGAGACATTTATTAGAAATTAATAAAAGTGATACTTTTGTTTTATTTTTTGATAGATCAGTAGAAGACAGACGTTTAAAAAAATTTGATAAAGAAAATGTAGAAACAAAGTTTTTCCCTTTTATTAAATATGAGAGATTTATGCCGGATCGCTATACTGATTTTTTAATATCAGCTACTATTAAATCAAAAAAATTAGATGTATTTTTTTCTCCTATCCCCAGAATTCCTAAATCTTATAATGGTAAAAGTGTAGTAACGGTTCATGATCTTTCTATGCTGCGTTTCCCAGATCTTTTTTCTCAAAAAGAATTATCAAAACTTAAAACTCAAATTCCTGAATCTTTAAAAAAAGCAGAAAAAATTATTACCGTATCCCAATTTACTGCTGATGAGGTTAACAAACATTTTAATATTTCTTTAAAAAGAATTCAGGTTATAGAAAACGGTGTTGATCAAAGGTTTTTTAGTGAAGTCCCAGCTTCCCAAATCAAATCGCTTAAAAAGGATTATAATATTAAAGGGGATTATATTTTATTTTTAGGCACTATAGATCCTAGGAAAAATATTGCTCGTCTTCTTGATGCGTATGAATATTTTAGAAAAAGTTTATCCGGAACTAAAAAGAATTATAAATTGGTTATAGCAGGGGCAAAAGGAGCTAAAACAGCTCAAATTGAAAGAAAAATTAAATTTTCAGATTTTAAAAAAGATATTTATGTTCCTGGTTATATTCCAGCTAAAGATTTAGGCCCTCTTTTTAAAGGAGCTAGCCTTTTTGTGTTTCCCTCTCTTTATGAGGGATTTGGCATTCCTCCTTTAGAGGCAATGGCTAAAGGAGTTCCTACAATAGTAAGTAATATTACTCCTATTAAAGAGGTGGTGGGTGAAGATATTTTAAAGTTTAACCCTAAGAACTCAACTGACATGGCAAAAACAATGGATAAAGTTCTAACAAATAAAAGTAATCGTAAAGAAATAGTTAAAAAAGGCAAAAAGATTGCTAAAAAATTTAGCTGGGGAAAATGTGCTAAAAAAACCTTTAAACTCTTGCAAAAAATAGCTAATTAGTTATACTATTATTTAGGTCGTAATTATTATTTATTTAATTAAACTTAATAATCAATTTATTTATGTCAGAACAAATGCAATCTAGTAATTCTGTCTCAGGTCAAGGCAGTAATTTTTCTCAAAAAAATACTAATTCTAAAAATAAAGGTTTAGCCTTTCTTGTTATTGGTATAGTAGTTTTAGTAGCGGTTGCTGCTTTTTTAGTAGTTAGTATTTTATCTTCTAGTCAGACATCTAATGAATGGAGTGCTGTTTCCCTTACTAATGGAAGAACCTATTTTGGCCAAATAGAAAAAGAAACTTCTGATAAGGTTGTTTTAGAAAATGTTTACTATCTTCAAGTAAATCAAGTTCAAGATCAAGAAGGCCAGAATCAACCTCAAATTTCTTTGCAAAATATTCAAAATGAAATGCATGGTCCAACAGACAGAATGGAAATTAACAGAGATCATGTCTTGTTTGTTGAAAAGCTAAGCAATAATTCTCAAATTTTAGCCGCTTTAAAGCAACAAGCAGCCGGAGCAGGCCTTCAGCAAGGGGCAGGCATGCAACAAATGCAACAACAAATGCCTCAACAAAATCCTCAAGCAAACCCAGCCAATCCTCAACAATAATTAGTTAAACATTTATTCAAATGAAGCTTAATACAACAGAAAAAGCTTTTAGCTTTTTCGGTTGGATTTTTATTTTACTCATTTTTATTATAGTAGCCAGTGTTTTGAGTATCTTTTTTTTAGATAAGTCTAGCCCCTCAAACGGGAGTCAAGACGTTTCTTTTTGGTTACATAAAAAAAGTCCTCAAATTACAGGTGAAAAACAAACCTATTTAATATTTATTCAAAATAAAAGTAATCGAGACTTAAAAGATATAAAAGTATCTCTTAACTCTCCCAAAGGTTTTGATTTAATTGACAGTAACTTGGACTACGAAGCTAATGATCAAACTTATAATTGGAGGATTGACAAAGCTCAAAGAGGTGTTTTAAAAAATATAGAATTTACTGGTAGATTTTTTGGGGAACCTGGTGAAAAATATTTTACAGGTGGCTTGAATTTTTATCTTCAAGGTTTTAGCTCTAAGTTTTATAAAAATTTTGAGGAAAAAGTTGTTTTGAATTCTCCTATTGTGATTGATTGGCAATTACCACAAAAAGCAGGTTTAGGGGAAAAGATAGGGTCTAGAATATATATTGATAATGATAGTAGCAAGGTTTTACCAGAGTTAAATTTAAAGTTGAAAGTACCAGATAATTTTGTTGTTCAAGAATATAAAATAGATAATTCTAATATTTCAGCTTCTTTAAAAGATAATTTGTTAAATTGGACAATTAAAGATTTTAATTTTATTGGAGAAAAAGAAATTGAATTTTCAGGATATTTTAAAAATGCTAATAAAAGACAGCACTTTTTTAATGTTCAAGCAACTTTGCCTTTTAAAGAAAAAGAATTTGTTCAAGAAAAACAAAAAAAACCAATTTTAATAGGACAAGGCTTTGACATTAATTTACAAGTAGCCGATAGTGAAGAAGGGCCTATTATTGGTAAATGGGGTCAGGTTTTGCCAGTTAATCTTTTGTATTACAATACTAATGATAAAAAGATTAAAGATTTAAATTTAGATATAGAAATTTTAGGGGAAAAATATTTAAAAAATACCCCCAATTTTAGTTGGCATCTTAATAGCTTAGATCAGGGAGATTTTATTGAAAAGAGTAATAATTTAAATATTGTTTCTAGCTTAAATGCTTTAAAATCGCGTTTTAATCATAGTAAAATTACCCTTATTCCTAAAGTTAGAGGCAAATTTGAAGGTTATTCTAATTTTTGGGAGACAACTGGTAAGCCAATTCAAATTAAAATGTCAACTGATTTAACTTTAAGATCTGAGGCTAGGTTTTATACTGAAGAAGGGCTAAAAATTGGATCAGGCGCCCTGCCTTTTCAAACAGGGAAAGAAAGTAAGGTGTGGGTATTTTTAGAACTTAAAAATACTACTAATAATTTAAAAGACGTAAAAGTAAAAACAAAATTAGCAAAATCTGTATCTTGGACCGAAAACAAAGAAGCTAGTATTGGTAAAATTAGTTATAATAAAGCAGAAAATACTGTTTTTTGGGAAATTTCTGAATTATCCCCTTTTAGTGGTGGGGCGCATTCTTTAGTTCAAGCTCAATTTGAGCTATCAATAACGCCCCAAAAAAATGATAAAGGGAAAATAATGGATCTTACAGATGAAATAAAAGTTCAGGCTAAAGATAATTTTACTCAAAGCACTATTTTTGACAAAAATATGAGCCTAGATACAAAGTTAGAAGATTCAATGGTCCAGTTTAATGGCGAGATTAAATAAATTTAATAAAATTATTCTTTATGGCATTTAATTTACCAGAAAAAGAAAAAAAGATTCTTGAATTTTGGCAAAAAAATAATATTTTTGAAAAATCTTTAAAAAAACCTTCTCCAAAGGGTGAATTCGTGTTTTATGATGGACCACCTTTTGCTACTGGTTTGCCCCATTATGGTCATTTAGTAGCTAGTTTAATGAAAGATATCGTGCCGAGATTTTTTACTATGAAAGGTTATCATGTTGAAAGAGTTTGGGGCTGGGATTGTCACGGCTTGCCAGTAGAAAATATTGTAGAGAAAAAATTTAATTTAAATTCTAAAAAAGACATTGAAAAAATGGGGGTAGAGAAATTTAATAAAGCTTGTCGCCAAGAAGTTTTGCGTTGTGCTGATGATTGGAAAAAGATAATAAAGAGATTGGGCAGGTTTGTGGACATGGAAAATGATTATAAAACCATGGACAAAGATTATATGGAAAGCGTTTGGTGGGTATTTAAAAAACTTTGGGAAAAAGATTTGATATATAAAGACTATAAATCAATGCATATTTGTCCCAGATGCGAGACAACTCTTTCACAGTCAGAGGTGAGCCAAGGCTATAAAGAGGTTAAGGATCTATCTGTTACAGTAGAATTTGAGCTAGACAATCAATCTGGTGTTTACCTTTTAGCCTGGACAACAACTCCCTGGACTTTGCCTGGTAATACTGCTATAGCAATTGGAAAAGATATAGAATATGTTAAATTATCTTTTAAAAATAAAAAATACATTTTAGCTAAAAACAAAGTAGATGATTTTTTTAATGAGAAGAATTTTAATATAATTGATACTTTTAAGGGTAAAAAATTAATTAATAAAAAATATAAGCCCTTATTTGATTATTATTTAAACAAAGATTTAAAAAATAAAAAGAATTTATATACAATTCAGGCAGCAGATTTTGTTAATTTAGAAGATGGTACTGGTGTAGTACATATTGCTCCGGCTTTTGGTGAAGATGATATGAATTTAGGGCGAGATAAAAATTTAGCTTTTATCCAGCATGTAACTAAAACCGGCCGCTTTAAAAAAGAAATCAAGGATTTTGCTAATGAATTAGTTCGACCTAAAGATAATCCCCAAAAAACAGATAAAAAAATTATTAAATATCTTCAAGAAAAAGGAACACTTTTTAAAAGTGAAGAATATTTACACACTTATCCTCATTGCTGGCGTTGTGATACTCCTCTTTTAAACTATGCTACCTCCTCACTTTTTGTAGACGTAACAAGCATCAAAGATAAATTACTTAAAAATGCCAAAGATATACATTGGGTACCTGCTCATATTAAAAATGGTAGGTTTGGTAAATGGTTAGAAGGAGCCAAAGATTGGGCTATTTCAAGACAAAGATTCTGGGGTTCTACCATACCTGTTTGGAGGTGTAATAATTGTGATAATGAAATGGTTTTTGGGTCAGCCAAAGATTTAGAAAAAGCTTCTGGCCAAAAAGTAAAAGATCTTCACAAAGATTATGTTGATAAGATTGAGTTTAAATGTGATAAATGTGGCGGTAAAATGCAAAGAACCCCTGATGTGTTAGATTGCTGGTTTGAGTCTGGCTCAATGCCTTATGCTCAAATGCATTATCCTTTTGATAATAAAAAAAGATTTGAGGAAAACTTCCCAGCTGAATTTATTGCCGAAGGAGTAGATCAAACTACTTGTTGGTTTTATTATCTACATGTATTATCAACTGCTTTGAAAAATAAATCAGCTTTTAAAAATGTTATTGTTAATGGAATAGTTTTAAACAAAAATGGTGAAAAAATGTCTAAAAGATTAAAGAATTATCCTGATGCAATGGAGGTTATTAAAGAATCAGGAGCAGATGCTATAAGATATTATTTAGCCAGCTCTCCTGTAATGAAAGCCAATGATTTAAAGTTTTCTAAAAAAGAATTGAAAAATGAAACAAAATTTTTAAAAACCTTGTTGAATGTTTTAAGGTTTTACAATATGTTTAAGCCAGAAAAAGTAAAAACAATGGAATCAAAAAATGTTTTAGACCAGTGGATAACTCAAAGGGTTGATATTCTTTTAAAAACAGTAAGTAATGGATTAAAAAATTATAATTTAAATGTAGTAAGGAATATTCCCCAATTTATAAACGACCTTTCTACTTGGTATATAAGGCGTTCAAGAGATAGAATCAAATCAGGAGATATGGCTTGCTTTTCTACCATTAAAAACACTTTATTAAAATTAACAAAGATTATGGCTCCTTTTATGCCTTTTAGTGCTGATTATCTTTATAAAAACCTAAATGGCAAAAAAGAGTCTGTTCATTTAGAAGATTGGCCTGAGTATGGTAATTTTGATGATAAATTAACAAACCAAATGGATTTAATTAGACAAGTTTGTGAGATTGGACATAATTTAAGAAAAAAGGCCGGCATTAAAGTGCGACAACCTCTTTCAATTTTGGCTGTTTCTAAATTACAATTTAAAGATGAACTAAAAAATCTTATCAAAGATGAGCTTAATATAGAAGAAATTATTGTAAAAGATAAATTACCGCAAGGTAAAAATTGGCTTAAAAATGAAAATAAAAATTTATTGGTTGCTTTAAATAAGAAAATAACTCCGGCCCTTGAAAAAAAGGGCATGGTAAGAGATATTACAAGACGTATTAATGGTTTAAGAAAAAAAGCAAAACTTACTCCTGATAATAGGGTTTTGGTTTTTTATAAAACAGGCGATCATCTTAAAGAGGTTATTGAAAGTTTTCAAAAAGAATTAGAAAAGAATACCAAATCTGAATTTAAAACTAAGCAACCAAAATCTAAAAAATTAGCTGAGAAAACTTTTAAAATTCATGGACATGATATAGATTTAAAGCTTTACAAATATTAATAAATTATGGTTTCTAGAGATGAGTATTTAAAGGGAATGGTTTTAACAAGCTGGTCTTTTAGGGAAAATGATAGAATGCTTTGGTTTTATAGTCAGGAAAAAGGGAAAGTTTTATTGTTTGTTAAAAGCGGTAAAAAGATTAATTCTAAATTGGCTCCAATGATTTCGGAGCCCTTTGCTTTATTGAACTTAAAAGTAGTTAAGGGAAAAGCATATTTTCATCTTATAGGGGGAGAAATCCTTGAGGTATTTGAAAACATAGAAAAGGATTATAAGAGATTGCTGCGCTTAAATGAGACATTTGAAAAAATAACTAATATTTTACCTCGACATGAAAAAAATAAAAAGATTTTATCTCTTATTAAAAGTTTTTTAAAAGCAGTTGATCAAAAATATGATATTAATCTTTTTAACTCTTTTATTTTAAAAGTATTATCATTTTCTGGTTTTATGCCTCAATTAAATTATTGCCTTGTTTGTAATAAAAACTTGGAAAAGGGTTATTTTGATATAAAAAAAGGGGGGCTTGTTTGTAAAGAACATAAAAGTGATAAATCTTTTAAAATATCTGTAAAATCTCTTA
>CAZBSA010000006.1:0-13916 GCA_964494785.1 uncultured Gammaproteobacteria bacterium
GTATTACGTCTGTAATTTTAGTAATGTCAATTGGTCAAGCAGCTGAAAATTTAATAATTAATGAAATCGAAGCCTTAGGCGGTAATTTTGTTACTATTAATCCTGGTAAACAGCCTGAAGGTCCACAAGGTATGGCAGGTACTCTATTATCGGATTCTTTAGGAAAAAGGGAGTTAAGGGCATTGAAAAATAAAACTAATGTACCTGATTTAAAAGATATTGCCCCTGCTGTAGTAGTGCCTGGGAATATTTCTTATCATGGAGAAACTTATGAACCCACTATTTATGGCTGGAGTGCTGATTGGATTGGAAAAATTTATGATATATATCCAGAAAAAGGAAATTATTTTACTAAAAGTGATATTGAAGCTTACAGACCCGTTGTAGTAATTGGTCATAAAGTAAAAGAAGAACTTTTTGGAATGTCAGAAGCTCTTGGTAAAAAAGTAAAAATAAAAAATAAATATTTTAGAGTAATTGGAGTTTTACCAGATAAGGGCAAGGTTAGTTCTTTTATGGATATTAGCAAGTTTGCTGTTGTTCCTTATACTACAGCTCAAAAGTATCTTTTAGGCCAAAGTCATTATCAAGAAATTAACATTTTAGCTAAAAATGAAAAAGTAGTACCTGGTATGGTCAAAGATATTGAAAGAACTTTAAGAAATTTACACGATATTGAAGACCCTGATAATGATGATTTTTATGTTACTACTTCAGAAGATATGATAGAAAGGATTGGTTTAATTACTAATGTTTTAAAAATTCTTTTAACATCAATTGCTGCTGTGTCCTTATTGGTAGGTGGTATTGGAATTATGAATATAATGCTTGTTTCTGTAACAGAAAAGACTAGAGAGATTGGTTTAAAAAAAGCATTAGGAGCAAAGAAAAAAGATATATTACTACATTTTTTATTTGAATCAGTTATACTTACTTTAATAGGTGGGTTTTTTGGGGTTTTGTTTGGGGTAGGTTTTTCTTATTTAGCTTCTTTAGTTTTAAAATCTCAATTTGTTGCTAGTTGGCAATTTATTATTTCTTTACCAGCTATATTTTTAGGAATTGGCGTAGCTGGTTTTGTGGGTCTAGTTTTTGGGATTTATCCAGCTAAAAAAGCTTCACTCAAGAGCCCTATTGAGGCTTTAAGATATGAATAAAATGTGGAAAACTTTTTGCAATAAATATAAAAGAGATTATAATTATTAATAAAGGGTTATTATTATATTTTAATGGAGGGTTTTTATGAAAAAGGAGGCTATTACAAAAGGGAAAATTTATTTTTCTCCCAAAAATCTAAAATGGGAAGATAAATATATAGGTTTTATTAGCAGAAAACAAATTCGGCTAGTGGTTTCAGGTAATTTTAAAGATTGGTCTATTTATAAAAAACCTATAATTGCCTCAAGAAAGGGTTATTTTGACAAAGGACCATTAAAAATTTTAAATATTTTTTCAATAAAGCAAGGTATATTCTTGCTTTATTTTGTTTTAAAACCCTTTGCTATTGGTGCAACTATTTTATCAAAGAAAAACCCCACTCAAGTATTATGGCGTTCTGCTAACCCTATTTATAAAGCAAATCAAAAAATTTTTCCAATTAAAGCTAGAAAAAAGCAAGATCTAGTTAAGATTACAGTTAAAAACAAAAAAACAAATAAAGTTGGCATAATTAATTTTTCTATTAATCAAATTATTGCTAGTTTTTTGAATAAAAAATTAACCTTTTTAAAACGTTCTGATAAAAATCCAATTTTATCACCTAGCATTATTAATTTTTGGGAAAATAAAGCTACTTTTAATCCAGCTGCTATTTATTTGAAAGATAAGATTCATTTTTTATATAGGGCTATTGGTTTATCTAATCAATCAGTTTTAGGGTATGCAGCTAGCTTAGATGGTATTAATATTCATGAAAAATCTCCCCAACCTGTTTTTACGCCTGAATATGATTTTAAAGATAATGGATCTTATTTTTCATATGGCTCAGGTGGAAGCTGGGGAGGATGTGAAGATCCCCGCTTAACTAAGATTAAGGATAAAATTTATATGACTTATACTTCATTTGATGGAATGTCGCCTCCAAGAGTGGCTTTAAGTTCTATAAAGGTTAATAATTTTTTAAGAAGAAAATGGATTTGGAAAAAACCTGTTTTTATTTCTCCGCCTGGTGAAATACATAAAAATTGGGTTATTTTCCCTGAAAAAATTAATGGTAAATATGCAATACTTCATAGTATTTCACCTGATATTTTAGTAGATTATTTCAAAGATCTTAATTTTGATGGTAACACTTTTATTAATAGTTATTATTCACCTAGTGGTAAACAAGAAGATTGGGATAGTCATTTAAGAGGACCTGGGCCTCCCCCAATTAAAACTAAAGATGGTTGGCTTTTATTTTACCATGCTATGGATGAAAAGGATCCGGGTAAGTATAAGATTGGAGCAATGGTTTTAGATTATAATAACCCTAAACATATTTTGTATAAAAGCAAAAGTCCTGTTTTAGAACCAGAAAAAATTTATGAAAATAATGGCCATAAACCAGGAGTTATTTATTGTTGTGGAGCTTTAGTAAAAGATAATAAACTTTTTATATATTATGGAGGAGCTGACAAAGTAGTTTGTGCTGCCAGTGCTAATTTAAATAAATTTTTAAATCAAATAAAAAATTATAAGACCCCTAGTTTAAAAATTACTTAAATTTTTATGCTAAAATTTCAAAGATGTACAAAAAACCCAATTATTTCTCCTAATCCTAAAAATGATTGGGAAGCAAAAGCGACTTTTAATCCTAGTGTAGCTAAATCAAAGTCGTATATTTATCTTTTATATAGAGCCTTATCTAATAAAAAGAAAAATAATGGTATTGAAATGCCTGTTTCTTCTATTGGTTATAAAATGAGCACTGATGGTATTAATTTTAGTGATTGTGGTCAATTAATTAAACCAGAAAAAGAATGGGAAAAATTTGGCTGCGAAGATCCAAGAATTACTAAATTAGAAGACAAATATTATATTTTTTATACTGCTCTTTCAAAATATCCTTTTCAAGCAAAAGGCATAAAAATAGGATTAGCTACAACAAAAAGTTTTGATCATCTTGAAAAACATCTTGTAACTAGATTCAACTCTAAAGCAATGGCTGTTTTTCCAGAAAGGATTAATGGGAAGATAGCTGCCCTTTTAACAGTAGATACAGATAAACCTCCGGCTAAAATTTGCTTAGCTTTTTTTGATGACGAGGCTGAGATATGGTCAAAAGATTATTGGGAAAATTGGTATAAAAATTTAGAATCTCATATTATACCCTTGCTAGAGTCAGGCCAGGATCATATTGAGTTGGGGGCGCCTCCTATAAAAACAAAAAAAGGTTGGCTTTTATTTTATTCTTATATTGAAAATTATTTCTCCTCCTCAAAAGTTTTTACAGTTAAGGCAGTTTTAATGGATAAAGATCTTCAAAAAATTATTGGTAAAAGCAACCAGGCCCTACTTTTGCCAGAAGCTGATTATGAGTTAAAAGGGAGAGTTCCAGAAATTGTTTTTCCTTCAGGAGGAATAAAAGAAAATGGGAATATTTATCTTTATTATGGAGCGGCTGATAATTTTGGATGCATGGCCCATATTAAAAAAGATAGTTTATTAAATGATCTTACTAAAGAAAAGGAAACCGTTTTTTTACAACCTAAAACTAAAAATGAATGTTTTCAAAGGTTTAGTCAAAATCCAATTATTAAACCAAGGCCTGAATTTAAATGGGAAGCAAAAGCTACTTTTAATCCAGCTGCTATTTATAAAAACGGTAAAACACATATTATTTACAGAGCAATGTCTCAAAATAATACTTCAGTTTTAGGTTATGCCTTAACTAAAGATGGGGTAAATATAGATCAAAGAAGTAGCTGTCCAGTTTATAAACCTAGAAAAGACTTTGAAAAAAAATCAGCCAGGTGGTTAAATTCTGGCTGCGAAGATCCACGAATTGTTAAGATAGATAAAAAGATTTATATGTGTTATACGGCTTTTAAAGGCAGGGGAGCTACCAGGGTAGCCTTGACTTCAATTAAAGAAAAGGATTTTTTAAAACAAAAATGGAATTGGGAAGAGCCTGTTTTAATATCTCGACCTAATGTTTTTAATAAAGATGCTTGTCTTTTTCCTGAAAAAATTAATGGTAAATATGTTTTTTTACATCGACCTAAACATTCAATTTATATTGATTTTGTTGATGATTTAAAATTTGGGGAAAATGATTGGCTAGAACGGGAAAAAGAAATTATATCTCCCAGAAAACAAAAATGGGATAATTTTAAAGTAGGTATTGGTGGGCCTCCTATAAAAACAAAAAAGGGTTGGCTTTTAATATATCATGGTATATCTGAACCTGGTAAAGTTTATAAATTAGGTTTAGCCTTACTTGATAAAAATCATCCAGAGATGGTTTTAAAAAGATCTGATATTCCAGTTTTTGAACCAAATGAGTCTTATGAAAAAAAAGGTTTGGTTTCGAATGTAGTTTTTCCATGTGGTAATATTGTAATCAAAGATCAAGTTTATATTTATTATGGCGGAGCTGATAAATGTATTGGAGTAGCAAAAGCATCCCTTAATGATTTATTTAAATTTTTAAAATAAAAAACAATACTTAAAATATTGCTTAATATTGTTTAATATTGCTTTTTGTATAATAATTGACAAATTTGTCAATTATTTTTTATATATTAGAAAAATTATAACTCCAACGCCTGCAATTATAATTAGTATTAAAGAATTTAACCAAAGATTAACCTCATTTTTAATAGTATAAAGCCAAAAATAAACAAAAAAATACCAGATTATAAACTGAACAATAATAAGGAGAAGATTTTTCTTTTTCATATTTGAATTATTTTTAATTAATTTTTAATAACAAGAACGAATAGGAATAATGGCCAAAAAGGGCGGAAAGAATATTGAATTTATATAATTGTTTTTTATCAATATAAAAATTACATTTTTTTACTAATTTAATTATTTTTTTTGGTTTTTTTTGAGTAACAAGAAAAAGTAAGCCGCTGGGGCTAAGTTTTTTCTTAATAGTTTTTAAATAAGACCTTGGGTTTGTGCAATATGATGTATGGTCTAAAATATTGGAAATATAAATAAAATCATAATAATTATCATTAAACAATTTTAGATTTTTATTAATATCTCCTGGGTAAATTGTTATTTTGTTTAGGTTTTTTTGTAATAAGTTAAATTTTTCTTTTGAACTAAGATATGGGAGATATTCTTTTTTATACCTCACTTGTTTAAAGCTTTGTTTATACCATAGATCTGACTTTTTTAAACATTTTAAAAAATCTTTTTCTTGGCTATTTTTTATAATAGATCCCAAAATCTTTTTACTTAACGGGCTTATTGTCTTTTTTATACGTTTATAAATCTGGTTTTTTTGATAAGATTTTTGCTTTAAAAATAAATTTAAAATTTCTCTATATTCTAATTTTTTAAAAAGTCCTATTTTTAAATCAATTGATATATTTGCCATTTGTCTTATATCAGATATGTTTATTTTATTTATTGATAAGGCAGGACTTGATAAAAGCGAAAAAACAAAATCCCCGCCTCCGCCAATAGAAAAAACGTTTTTTATATTTTTATTATTTTGTATTTTTGGGAAAAAATAGTTAATTCTTTCATTTGTAAAAAACCAAACTGGATTGAACTTTTTATTTAAAATATCCTTGGGGTTTATTTTTTGACAGATTTGTTTTATTTTTTTATTCATATAAAATTTATAATTCTATAATAGGTCTAAATGTTAAAATAGTACTCCAAAATTCTGGAGGATCCCAACCTATACAGCCAAGGCTATTACTCCCGCCTGCTAGATGTTGGCCTTGTTTAAGTTTATCTTCAAACCATTCCCAGGTCTTTGTAGTCTGCCACTGTTTATAAATGGCGTTTCCAAGGTAATTATATTCAATAAAAAATGGTAGTCGGATATTTTTCTGAGGATTAATTTTTAAAAATTTTAAAATAAATGGTTTTAAATGATCTATTTCAGGAATAGTTAAGCAGAACCTTGAGCCAAAACCTTTTCTTTTTAATATTTTAATTAAATATTCATTTTGGTGTAATTGTTTTTCCCATTTTTTAAAATATTCTTTAGGATTTAAGCCTATTTTTTTTAAAAACCATATTTCTTTGCTTTGTATCCAAACCACTTTTTTTAAGGGCTTGTCTCTGGCATCTATCAAAATCCATTTACCAGGCAAGTTTTTAGCTTGTTTTTTAAGTTTTTTTTCTCTGATTTTTTTGTAAAAAACTTTGTTAGGCTTATCTTTCCAAAGGGGTAAATTAAGGTTTTTATCAAGTGAAATTTTAGGGAGATAATGAATATGGAAGATATTTTTATTCCAGTATTGAATGAGATTATTAGTAATCCAACCTGGTAAAGCAGGGATATTTTTAATTCTATCATTAAAAAAATTATTTAATATATTTTTCTCTTTTTTAATAACTTTATTTTTATTTAACATAATTTAGCATAAATATAATAAAAACTATATCAATTTTATTATCAAAAATTTAATTTATTGTTAAAAGTGGACCTGGGCGGACTTGAACCGCCTATCTTTGCTGTGCGAGAGCAATGCTTTACCAGGTAAGCTACAGGCCCTTGATATTAATAATTATAAAGTTTTTTATAAATAATAAAAGTCTTTAAAATAAAAAAATGCTCCCGGCAGGAGTTGAACCTGCATAACAGGTTTAGGAAACCTGGGCTCTATCCGTTGAGCTACGAGAGCTTTCCTAGCCAACAAAATTTTTCATAAAATATTGACTAGCTTTTAATAAAAAATTAGTTTGTTTATTAATTAGCGATAAAGCAATAATTACCACTAATATAATAAGACTATTTATAACTAATTTCTTGATATCTTTGGGTAAATAATCTAATTTTGTTTTATTTTTCTTAGTCATATTTTCATTGTAATTTGTCTTATTAAAATTGTCAATCTCTGTCTTGTAATAATTTTCTGGTTTTGTTATAATGCAAATAAGGTTTTTAATTTTTAAATTAACAATTAATAAAAATTATTATGTTAGGAAGAGATCAAAAAATTAAGCCAGAAGATGCCGAAACTATTATTGGCGCTGGCGTAAAAGTAGATGGAACCTTTACAGCTTTTGGAAATGTTATTGTAAAGGGTCAGCTTTTGGGTTCACTTAAAACAGAAAGTGATGTGAATATCAAAGAAGGAGGCAGCGTTGATGCTGATATTAAAGCTAAAAATGCTACTGTTGCCGGAGAAGTTGACGGTAACTTAGAGGTTAATCAAAAAATTCAACTTGCAAAAAGTGCGAAGGTAACTGGTGACATTAATTGTCAAGTTTTATCTATTGAAGAAGGGGCAATTTTGCAAGGTAACTGTAATGTTGGAGGCGAAAAAACAAGTGTGACAGAAGAAGAGATAGAAGAAGAATAGATTTGTTTCATTTAATCAATGAGTTAAAGCGTTAAAAAATACGTTTATGTATTTTTATATTTATGACTCTTTTTTAAAAGAGAAAAAATATAAGCGGACTGTTTCTAAAATAGAAACCCGTTTAGCTAGTTTGGATATATCTGGCTCTAAAAGGCGGTTAACTGCTTTAAAAAGTATTCAAGAAATTGTAAGAAGTTTATCTAAAAATGAGTCCCCTACTATTGTTGTAATAGGGGGAGATAAAAGTTTTTGTAAAGCTGCTACTGCTATGGCTGGGACAAATGGTGTTTTAGGCTATATCCCTGTAAAAAAAGATTCAGAAATGGCTAAGGTTTTGGGGCTGCCTTTTGGAGAATATGCTTGCGATATAGTATCAGCAAGAAGGTTAGAAACTCTAAAATTTGGAGAAGTAAATGGTAAAAAGTTTTTTTCTTCAATTTCTTTTAATGCTAGCAAAACTGTTTTAACAGCGGATAATAAATATCAAATTATTCCTCAAAAAACTAAAAAAGTAAAAATAGTCAATTTAGATCTTTTAAGGTTTAATAAAACAGAGGAAGAAGAAGATTTTAAAAGAATTGCTAGTAATCCTAGAGATGATTATTTAGAAATTTTAATGGGCCGACCAGGTAAAAAGTTTTTATTTTTTAAAAGAAAACAAAAACTTGATAGTTTGTTTTTTGTGGAAAGTTTGAATATAAGACCTAAAAAATCCAAACAAAAAGTAGAAATTAGTATAGATAAAGGCAATGATATAATTTCTGCCCCTGCTAAGGTTAAAATAGCCAATGAAAACCTTTCTGTAATAGTGGGAAAAGATAGGTTGATATAAATAATAATTAATTTTAATTTTTTAATTTATGCAAGTTAAATGGTATGGTGGTTCTAGTGTAAAGATTAAAACCAGTAAAAAAACTATTTTAATTGATCCCTTTTCTGTTAAAAATTTAGGCTTAAGAGGGCCTAAATTTAATTCTGATATTATGCTTTTTACTAAAAAGGAAAGAATAAAAGATTTAGATCAAAAATCTAAAAAAGGTTCTTTTATTATAGATGGTCCTGGTGAATATACTGTAAAAGATATAATGATTTATGGAGTTTTTTGCCCAGGCAAGAATCCTTTAACAGCTTATAATATTGAAATAAAAGGGGTTAGATTCGGTGTTTTGGGTGAATTAAATAAAGAATTAACTGAAAAAGAAGTAGAAGGTCTAGACGGGATTGATGTTTTATTTGTTCCGGTAGGAGGTAATTTTGTTTTAGGTGCAGAAAAAGCAAGAGATGTTATTAGTCTTTTTGAGCCTTCTTTTATTTTACCAACTTGTTATAAAATACCCGACATTGATAAAGACTTAAAAGGGGTAGATGAATTTTTAAAACAGTCTGGCATTAAACAACAAGAAAAAACAAATACTTTTTCAGTCAATTCATCTGATTTATCTGGTGAAAAAAGCACTATTGTAGTATTAGAAAGATAATATGAAGCTTAAGAAAAAGAAAATTTTAATGTATGTTTTTGTTGCTGTTGCTTTTGTTTGTCTTATAATTCTTTGGTTTTTTCAATTTAAGATAAATTTTAATAAAAAAACAAATAAGAAAAATTTATTTTTTAAATTAGAGCAAATTTATAATAACACAAAAGAGTCTTATCAGGCTCTTAAATTTAAAGAGCTTTTAGATTCACAAAAAAATGGTATAAATATAAATAAATTAAAAGATAGAATTTTACAAGAATATGTCAAAAAAAACATCCAAGAACAAAACCAAAAAGGATCAGGAGGAAAAACAAAATAAGCCTAATGAAAAACCGGTTTCTTTAAGAGAAGAAGTAGAAAGTTCATATATTGATTATGCAATGAGTGTAATTGTATCAAGAGCTTTGCCAGATGTAAGAGATGGTTTTAAGCCAGTTCATAGAAGGATACTTTATGCAATGCATAAAATGAACCTAACCTATGACAAAAAACATAGAAAGTCTGCTACTGTAGTAGGTGAAACTTTAGGAAAGTTTCACCCTCATGGTGATGCATCAGTTTATGATTCTTTAGTAAGAATGGCCCAAGATTTTTCTTTAAGATATCCTTTGGTTAATGGCCAAGGTAACTTTGGGTCTATTGATGGAGATAGTGCAGCTGCTTATCGTTATACCGAAGCTAAGCTTACTAAAATTGCTGGAGAAATGTTAAAAGACATAGGTCAAGAAACGGTTGATTTTGTATCTAATTATGATGGTACAATTGAAGAACCCAAAGTTTTACCCGCACTTTTACCCTCACTTCTAGTTAATGGTTCTACGGGCATTGCAGTTGGTATGGCTACCAAAATCCCATCTCATAATTTAGGAGAAATTTGTGATTTAGTTTTACTTTTAATTGATAAGCCTGAGGCAGATATTGATGATTTATTTGAAAAATTTAACGGACCTGACTTTCCTACAGGGGGAATTATTTTCAATATTGACAAAATGAAAGAAACTTACGCTTCTGGTAAGGGCCCAATTGTAATACGGGCTAAAACCGAAATAGTTGAAAAAGAAAAAGACAAACATAGAATTGTGGTTACTGAGCTTCCTTATATGACTAATAAGGCAAAGCTTTTATCTAAAATAGCTAAATTAATTAAAAATAAAGATAAAAGATTTAAAAATATTCAAGATGTAAGGGATGAATCAGATAAGCAGGGTATTAGAATTGTTTTTGATTTAAAAAAACAAGCCTTTCCTAAAAAGGTTTTAAATAATTTATTTAAAGCTACAAATTTACAAAGAACTTTTCACGTTAATATTGTAGCTTTAAAAAATGGAATTCAGCCCAAAGTTTTTACTTTAAAAGAATTGGTTGAAGAATATATTAAGCATAGAAAAGAAGTAGTAAAACGTAAAACAGAATATAATTTGTTAAAAACTAAACAGAGAATTCATATTTTAAAGGGTTTAGTTACAGCTATAGATTATATTGATGATATTATAAAATTAATTAAAAAATCTAAGGATAAAGAAGCAGCTGAAAAAAAATTAGTTAAGGAATATGATTTAAGCGAAACCCAGGCTAAAGCTATATTAAATATTAGATTACATAGGTTAGCTAATTTAGAACAAAAAAAGATTAGAGACGAGCTTAAAGAAAAACAAGAACTTTCTAAAGATTTAAAAGATATTTTGGATAAACCTGGAAGAGTTTTGGATATTATCAAAAAACAAACAAAATATTTAAAAGAAGAATATGATAATGGTCGTAGAACTCAAGTTGTTAAATCAGGTATTAAGAAATTTAATCAAGAAGACTTAATTCCCGATAATCCAACCATTGTGATTCATACTAAAACAGGCTATATCAAAAGAGTTTCTCCTCAGAACTTTAGATCTCAATCTCGAGGCGGAAAAGGCATTAAAGCTATTAATTTAAAAGACGAAGATCAGATTAGCCATATTTTATCTACTACAACTCATGCTCGTCTTTTATTTTTCACTTCTGAAGGAAGAGTGTTTCAGTTAAAAACATACGAATTGCCTCAATCTACTAGAGTAGCTCGGGGCAAAGCATTGGTAAATTTCTTAGAAATAAAACCGGATGAAAAAATTTCTGCTATTCTTCCAGTAACTGATTTAAAAGACTATGATTATTTGGTAATGGCAACTAAGTTTGGTAAAACAAAAAAAGTACCGGTTAAAGATTTTAAAAAAGTAAGAAGAGCTGGTCTTATTGCAATTAGCTTGAAAAAAGATGATAAATTAGGTTGGGTGCGTCCAACTAGTGGTAAAGACCAAATTGTTCTTATTTCAAGCAAAGGCAAAGCCATTAGGTTTGATGAAAAAGAATTAAGACCAATGGGCCGAAGCGCTCAAGGGGTGAAAGGTATGAAATTAAAATCAGCTGTTTTAGTAGGGATGGATGTTATTTCTGATTCAGATGCTAAAGACTTAAAATTGTTAGTAGTAAGCCAAAATGGTTTTGGCAAAATGACAAAACTAAGTAATTACCGGGTTCAATCTAGGGCAGGGGTAGGAATTAAAACTGCTGATGTTAATAAAAAAACCGGATCTTTAATAGGGGGAAAAATTGTCAAAGAACTAAAAGAAGATCTTTTACTAGTTTCTAAAAAAGGACAGATTATAAGAGTTCCTTTAAAAGATGTTTCAATTATTGGACGTTCTACTCAAGGTGTAAAGCTTATGAGATTTAAAGAAAAAGACGATGAGTTAAGTTCATTTAATATAATGTAATAATATGGGACCACTTATCCAATCTTTAATTGATAACGGTTATTTAAAAACTAAAAGAATAATTAAAGCTTTTCAAGAAATAAAAAGAAAAGACTTTGTGCCAAAAGGGAAAATTAATCAGGCCCAAGCTAATTATCCTGTTTCTATTGGACAGGGCCAAACTATTTCTCAACCTTTGACAGTAGCTTTTATGTTAGAGCAATTGTCACCTAAAAAAGGAGACAAAATTTTGGATGTTGGCTCTGGTTCAGGCTGGGTAAGTGCTTTATTGGCTTACGTTGTCGGGAAAGACGGTAAGGTCTATGCTTTAGAGCGAATCCCACAGATTAAAGAATTTGGTAAAAAAAATGTTTCTAAATATAATTTTGTAAAATCAGGCCGAGTAGAATTTTACTTAGGTGATGGATATAAAGGGTTAAAATCAAAAGCTCCTTTTGACAAAATTCATGTTGCAGCAGCAGCGTCAGAAATTCCTAGCTTACTTATAAAACAATTAAAAACACCCGGTAAAATTATTTTGCCTATTAAACCAGAACAAGCACTACTTTTAATTGAAAAAACTAAAAAAGGTATGAAAAAAAAGAAGTTTTCTGGTTTTAGATTTGTTCCTCTTATAAAAACTACTTAATTTATGTTTTATTTTATAAATAAAAAAAGAATTATTTTAATCTTTATATTAATAGCTTTGTGTTTTATAGGAAGCAATGTTTATTCAGAAAAACCAGTTCAAAAGGCTGATGGGATTTTAATTAAATTAAAAAGTAAAGATAAAATTTATAAAATAGATCAATTGGGTAAAAATATTATAGATTGGCAAAAAACTATTTTAAAAATGCCTTCAGTAGAATGGGCTGAACCTAATTATATTTTTTCAGCTGCTTTTTTACCGTCTGACCCACTTTATGATAAACAATGGTATTTAGATAAAATTAAAGCTCCTCAAGCCTGGGATTTTACTAAGGGAGGGAATAAAGATATAAAAATTGCTATTTTAGACACAGGAGTAGATATTGATCACCCTGATCTTCAAGAAAATATTTGGCTTAATAAAGACGAAATAAAAGGAGACGGGATAGACAATGATAAAAATGGTTATATTGATGATATACATGGTTGGGATTTTGTAAATGATACTCCTGACCCTAATCCTAAATTTAATGAAGAATATACTACAAGTGGAATACATCATGGTACTTTAGTGGCAGGCATTGCCGCAGCAACAGGCAATAATGGTGAGGGCGTTACTGGGTTAGCTTGGAAAAATACTATCATGCCCTTAAGGGTTTTGAATAGTCAAGGTGGTGGTAATGTAGAGGATGTTATAAATGCTGTTAATTATGCAGTAGACAATGGAGCTAAAGTAATTAATTTAAGTTTTGTTGGTACAGATAAAAGTTATTTTTTAAAACAAACCTTAAAACAAGCCTGGCAAAAAGGTGTAGTTATAGTAGCAGCAGCTGGTAATGAAAGAGGGGGAGATCCTATTGATTTAGATGAACAGTCAAATTATCCAATTTGTATTGATGAAGATGATGATAATTTTGTCATAGGTGTTGCTGCGCTAGATAGTTCTGACAAAAAAGCCAGCTTTTCTGATTATGGAAAAAAGTGCGTAGATATTTCTGCTCCAGGAAGTCATATATATGGGGTTTTAACTCATAATTCTAGAAAAGAAGATTTTGAAGATTATTACGGGGGCTATTGGTCGGGTACCTCAATTGGCACCCCTCTTGTTTCAGGTTTAGCTGGGCTTCTTTACTCTATTAATCCATTGTTTGAAAATAAAGATATTTATGATTTTATAATTAATCAAGCTGATGATATTGATGTAATTAATGAGGATTTTCAAGGCGAGCTTGGGAGCGGTAGAATAAATGCTTATGCTAGCTTAAAACATGCTTATGAGCAAATGAAGGTTTTATCAGGGGGTAATTATATAGTTTTGGGAGCTGGTCCAACTGGCGGACCCCAAGTAAGAATATTTGATAGTGCTGGTCTTTCAGTTAATGGCTTTTTTGCATATGATAAAAATTTTAAAGGCGGGGTAAATGTAGCAGCCGGAGATATTGATGGCGATGGGATTGATGAGATTATAACAGGAGCTGGTCCAACTGGTGGCCCTCATGTTAGAGCCTTTAGTTTAAATGGTACTCCAAAAGCAGGCTTTTTTGCATATGATAAAAATTTTAAAGGCGGGGTAAATGTAGCAGCCGGAG
>CAZBSA010000006.1:14016-19039 GCA_964494785.1 uncultured Gammaproteobacteria bacterium
GATGAGATTATAACAGGAGCTGGTCCAACTGGTGGCCCTCATGTTAGAGCCTTTAACAGATATGGAGATGTTGAGTTTCAATTTTTTGCCTTTAATAAAAACTTTAAAGGTGGGGTGAAAGTTTCAAGTGGAGATGCAGATGGAGATAATATAAGTGAAATAATAACTAGTGTTGAATCAGCTGCTTCTTCTTATGTTAGGGTTTTTGATTCAACTTATTTGTTATTACGTTTACAATTTTTAGCTTATAATAAAGGATTTTATAATGGTATTAATGTAGCAGTAGAAGACTTTGACAAAGATGGCAGAATAGAAATTGCTACTGTTCCCTTAAAGGGCAAATCATCTCAGGTCAGACTATTTAATGCCCAAGGAGATCAAATATCTGAATTTTATGGTTTTGATCGGGAATTTATAGGAGGCTCTCATATAACTACTATGAATTCAAAAGGTTATTAAATTTTATAATAAAAAAAAATATGAAATTAAATTGGTCAAAAATTTTAGGTTTAAACAATAAAATTTTATCACAAGAAGGACAAGAAGTAGAAGTACTTTATGAAGAAACTACTAGTTCAAAAACTGACAAAAAATCTCGTAAAACATTAAAAGAAAGCAAAAAGGATTTTGTATCTGCTTCGGAAAAGGGGCAAATTGACATTGATCTTTATGAAGATGTTGATAAAAACAGTTTAGTAATTAAGGCGAAAGTGCCAGGAGTTAATTCTGACAATATTGACGTTGTAGTGGAGCCAGATTTAATTATTTTAAGAGGCAATAGAATTGACAAAGATCACAAGAATTTAGATAAGCATCATTATTATTATAGGGAGTGTGCTTGGGGTGAATTTTTAAGACGTTTGATTTTGCCTTGTCGAGTAAAGCCAGAAAAAGTAGATGCAAATTTAAAGCAAGGAATACTAACTGTGGTTTTACCAAAACTTGAAGAATCAAGTTCTCATGTAAAAGTAAAATAAATTATTAAGATAAAATTTAATTAATAGGCTGTGGTTAAAAGAATAAGTTTTTATATATTATTAATAGTATTTTTAATAGTCAGTTATTTTTTTGTTTTCAATACTTTATTAACTGGCTATATTTTTCCTAAAGTATATTGTTGTGAAAAATTTAATATAGGTTATTTAAAAAAAGACCAAGCCCAAGACTTATTAGAAATATTTGTAAAAAAAATAGAAAGAGATAGTTTCACATTTTACGCAAAGACACCAAAAGGAGAAAAACAAGTAGAAATAGATCCTAGATTGATTGCGTTACAAGACCCAGATCTCTCTCGCTCTTTAATTGACTTTCAAACTGAAAAGACAGTAGATTTAGCCTATAAAATAGGAAGAACTGGCTCTTTTTTAACACGAGCAAAAGCTATATTAGAGTCCTATTTTAAAAATAAAAATATAAACTTTATAGTTGACATTCAAGAAGACGAATTGAAATCAATACTGCAAAGAAAATTTAAATATATTGAAAAAAAACCTATAAATCCGGGCTTTAAATTGCAAAATAATGAAATCGTTTTAACTCCTGGGGAATCTGGTTATTCTCTAGATTATGAAAAAGGAATTAAAGATTTTTATCAAAATCTTCAATTATTGGAAAATAAAAAAATAAAACTTGTTCATAAAAAAGAAAAACCTAAAATTTCTCAAGATCAAAAAAATAAATTATTAAAAAAAGCTCAGGAAATTTCTGAAAAAGCTCCTTATCAAATAGTTTTTCAAGATCATAGTTGGTCTATTAATTCTAAAAAACTTTTAAGCTGGTTAGAGGTTTCTTTAAATGGTATAAGGTTTAAAAAAGAACCAATTAAAGAATTTTTAAAAGAATGTTCTAAAATCATTAATATTCCCCCTCAAAAAGGACGTTTAGAAATTAAAAATGGAAAAGTGGTTGAATTTATGAAAAAGAAAAAAGGAAGACTAGTGGAAATTGATAAAACCCTTGATTTATTAGAGAGTAATATTTTAAAAAAGAAGACTCAAACAAAGTTTGTGGTTAATAAGGTAAACCCACCTTCTTTGCCAGAAGATTTAGATAGTTTAGGTATTGAAAAATTAATTGGGCAAGGCCAATCTAATTTTGCTGGTAGTCCAAAAAATAGACGTCATAATATTAGGGTTGGAGCTGATCAACTTCATGGACTTTTAATTAAACCTGATCAAGAATTTTCTTTAGTAGAATCTTTAGGTGAGATAGATAAAGAACACGGGTTTTTACCAGAATTAGTTATAAAAGAAGACAGGACAGTACCTGAATATGGAGGAGGGCTTTGTCAAATTGCTACGACCATGTTTAGGGCAGCTCTTGATTCTGGGTTGCCTATAACAGAAAGAAGAAATCACTCTTATAGGGTAGGTTATTATGAACCACCGATTGGCATGGATGCAACAGTTTATATTCCAAGACCTGATTTAAGATTTATAAATGATATGAATCATCATATTTTAGTTCAAGCCGAAATTAAAGGTAATGAGTTGATTTTTAAATTATATGGAACGCCTGATGGCAGAGAAGTTATAACTAGCCAACCTAAGGTTTTTAATATTAAAGAGCCTGGTCCTCCTAAAATTATTAAAACAGATCAATTGCCGCCCGGTGAAAAAGAAAAAGTAGAAACAGCCCATAAAGGGGCAGAGGCCGTGTTTACAAATACTGTAATATTTGATAATGGTATAAAAAGGGAGAAAAAATGGAAAAGTTATTACAAGGCCTGGCCAGAAGTATGGATGGTTGGCAAAGAAAAGGAGTCTCAAAAAGAAAATAATAATTAAAATAAATTTTATGAATATAACAGAATTAGCTAGAAAATTAAAAACTACCCCAGAAAAGCTAAAGCAAGAGCTTCCCAGGCTTGGTTTTCATATTGGTAAAAAAGCTATTCAAATTCCTGATGTTCAAGCAGAAAAAGTTATGAAAGCTTGGAAAAAAAGACAAAAAAGATTAAAAGCAATAAGAAAATTGCGTCAAAAAAAAGAAAAACAAAAAGAAAAAACTAAAACTAGCAAAAAAGAAGGTAAAAAAATTAGAATTCCTGAAAACATTCAAGTTTATGAATTAGCAGAAAAGTTAGATATCCCAGTTACAAAGCTAATAAGTGAATTAATGAAAAATGGTGTTTCAGCTAGTATTAATGAAACTCTAGATTTTGAGGTTGCAGCTATTGTTGCTGAAAGTCTTGGGTTTGAACTAGAAAAAGGAGAAAAAAAAGATCAAGCTAAACAAGGACATATAAAAGATAGATTAAAAAAAGTTTTAGCCAAAGAAGATAAAAAAAATCTAAACCCTCGCCCTCCCGTAGTTACTGTTTTAGGGCACGTAGATCATGGCAAAAGCTCTATTTTAGATGCTATTCGCGAGTCTAAAATAGTAGAGCAAGAAAAAGGTGGTATAACCCAACACATTGGAGCTTATCAAATTCAACATCAAAATGAATTAATTACTTTTATTGACACTCCGGGTCATAAAGCTTTTCAATCTATGCGTTCCACTGGTGGTCAGGTAGCAGATATTGTTGTTTTGGTAATAGCGGCTGATGACAAGATCCAGCCTCAAACCTTAGAGTCAATTAAAATTATTCAAGAAGAAAATATTCCTTTTGTAGTGGCTATTAATAAAGTTGATCTACCAGGAGCAGATAAAGAAAAAGTAAAAAAACAACTTTCTGAGGTTAATCTAATGCCTGAAGATTGGGGAGGGGATGTTATTTGTGTTCCAGTCTCTGCTAAAACAAAAAAAGGTATTCAAGATTTATTAGACACTATTAATTTAATTGCAGAAGTAGAGGAGGAAAAACTTTTAGCTAATAAAAACGGAGAGCCAGTTGGCATAGTAATTGAAAGCCACAAAGATGAAGGCCTTGGTCCAGTAGCAACTTTAGTTTTATACAATGGTACAATTAAAAAAGGTGATAGAATAATACTAGGTAAAAGTATTGGCAAAATCAGATCACTTATTTCTTTTACTGGCAAAAGACTAGATCAAGTTGTGCCTGGAGCCCCAGCCGAGATTGTAGGGCTAGATTCTGTCCCAAAAGTTGGTAGCAGTTTAAAAGTTTTTCGTAATAAAGAAGTATTTAAGAAAAAAATTCGTCAATTAGAAAAAAAAGATTATAAAAAAACTTCTGAGTTTCAAGATACAAAAACTTCTAAAATTGCCAAAACATCTGATAAAGAAGCAGCTCTTAATTTAATATTGAAAGCTGATGTTAGAGGTTCTTTGAAAGCCCTTGCAGCTTCTTTAAAAGCTTTATCATTGTCTGATGTAGATGTTAAAATTGTTAAAAAAGGATTAGGTAATATAACAGAAACAGATATGGAATTGGCTTTATCTGTTAATGCTCAAGTTTTAGGTTTTGGGGTTAATGTGAATGCTGCTGCTAAAAAGTTTGCTCGGGAAAAAAATATAATTGTTAAAACAGATGGAGTAATTTATAATCTTATAAATCATGTTAAAGATGAATTAAAAAAACTTGTTCCTGAGAAAACAGTAGAAGTGCCATTAGGAACCCTAGAAGTTATGAAAATTTTTAAAGATAATCCAAATAGTATGATTGTTGGTTGTAGAGTCAAAGATGGCAAGGTTGAAAATAATGCTTTAGTTAGAGTTTGGGAAAAGCACAGCTTTGAACAAAATAAAAAGAAAAAAGAAGCCGATTTATCAGGTTTAAAAGGTGAAGGGAATATTGAACAGCTTCAAAGTCATAAACAAAATGTTGATGAAGTAAAAGCAGGTAAAGAATGTGGTGTTAATTTAATCGATGTAGAGGTAGATGAGGGAGACATACTTGAAGTATATAAGGAAAAAAAAGTTAAAAAAGATTATTAAACTTGACTTAGTTAAAAAATTGGTTACACTTATAAAAGCTTAATTAATTAAATAAAACATCTTATATGCTAAGAATTAGATTTAATAGAAAAGGAAAAAGAAATCAGCCTTTTTTTAGGGTTGTAGTTGTAGAAAGACATAAAGATCCTTTTGGGGATTATTTAGAAGATCTTGGTTTTTATAA
>CAZBSA010000007.1:0-17739 GCA_964494785.1 uncultured Gammaproteobacteria bacterium
TATAGTTTGATAAATTATAATAGAGGTGAAAGCTAATGTCGGAAATTTTATTAGAAGTAACTCGAGGAGATCTTATTGAAAATATTCATCGTGGAGATATAGCAATAATTGAGGGTGAAAATAAAAAAAGTTTTAAATAAAGCCTACGATTATATTCAAAAGAAATTAGCTAATATAAGAGATTTATCTGAGATTTCAGTAGTTTTAGTTTCACAAAAAAAAATTAAAGAAATTAATAATATTTATAGAAATGTAGATAAACCAACCGATGTATTATCTTTTGAAAATCCACCTGAAATTGTTTTGTGTTTTAAAAAAGCTAAATTACAAGCAAAAGAAAAAAAACATAGTTTAAAATCGGAAGTAGCCCTGCTTTTAATTCATAGCTTGCTTCATATTTTAGGTTTTGATCATATTCAAAAAAAACAGGCTCAGAAAATGAAAAATTTAGAAAAAAAAATATTATCTAATTTAAATATTCAAATTAATTATGAGTAAATCAGATATCATTACTGGCATTGATCTTGGTTCTGACACTATTAGAATAGCTGTTGGTAGTTTAATGTCAGAAGATGATGTTATTAAAATCCAAGGTCTAGCTGAAGGTCCATCAGATGGAATAAACAAGGGTGTTATTATTAATATTGAAGATACTGTCTCGTCAATTTCGGCTTGTTTAGAAAGAGCAGAAAGGGTTGTTGGTAGACCAATTAATCATGCTTTTGTTGGTATTTCTGGAAGTCATATTATTTCCCAAGAAAGTCATGGTGTTGTTTCAATATCAAAAACTGATGGAGAAATTAAAAAAGAAGATGTTAAAAGAGTTTTAAAAGCAGCTGAAACAGTTGCTACTCCTTCTAATTATAAAATTTTACATGTTTTACCAAGAAGTTATTCTGTTGACGGTCAGCCTGGTATTTTAAACCCAGTTGGCATGACAGGCGTAAGATTAGAAGTGGATACTCAAATTATTTTAGGGCTTTCTAATCAAATCCGTAATTTAAATAGAGTATTTCACAGAAGTGGGGTAGATATTGATAGCCATGTTTTTACAGTTATTGCTACTGCTCACTCTGTTTTAACTAAAAGACAAAAAGAACTAGGCGTTGCTTTAGTTAATTTAGGTTCTACCACTACAAGTATAGCAGTTTATGAAGAAGGGGATATTCTTACTGCTAAAGTTTTACCTATTGGCTCAAGACATATTACAAATGATATTGCAATTGGCTTAAGAGTAGATATTGATTTAGCTGAGCAAGTTAAAATTAATCATGGTACTAGTTTACCTAAAAATATTAAAACAGGAGAAAAAATTGATTTAAGTGAATTTGATCCGAATGAAAAAAGTACTGCTTCTCAAAAAGAAGTTGCTCAAATTATACAAGCTAGAGCAGAAGAAATTTTTAACATGGTTAATAAAACCCTAGATGAAGTTGATAGAAAAGAAAAATTACCAGCTGGTGTAGTTTTAACAGGAGCTGGTTCTAAACTAGACGGTTTAATTGAAACAGCTAAAAGTGAATGTAAAATGCCAGCTTCTATTGGTACTCCAGATGGATTTGAAACTGGTATTCAAGAGGCTTTTGACTCTAGTTACGCTACTGCAACTGGTTTAGTACTTTGGGGAAATGGTAAAGATGCTTTAGCTCAATCTAATTTTGATTTAAGTCAAGTAGGGAAAAAAGCAAAAAATATTATAAAAAAGATCCTTCCATATTAATATGAATAAAAAAGAATCAAAATCAAATAATATTTCAAAGCATTCTAAAATTAAAATTATAGGTATTGGGGGAGCTGGAATATCTGTAATAAATAGAATGTTAAAAAGAGATATTGGTGAGGTAAGCTATACAATTATAGACACGGATAAACAAGCACTTGATTCCATAAATGGTGATAAAATAGAAAAAATTCAAATTGGAAAAAAAATAACTAAAGGTGATGGAACAGGTATGAATTTTGAAAAAGGAAAAGAATCAGCCCTTACAGATAAAGAAAAATTACAAAAAATAGCCCAAAAAAATGGCATTGTCTTTATTGCAGCCGGTTTAGGCGGAGGAACTGGTAGTGGGGCCGGGCCAATTGTGGCTGATATTTGTAAAAATACAAATGCTTTAACAGTTGGAGTTTTAACAAAACCTTTTAGCTTTGAAGGTAGAGAGCGTTTAAAAATTTCAAAACAGGCTATTAAGAGTTTTGAAAATAAATTAGATGCTTTTGCTCTTCTTTCTAATAGCCAAATTATGCAGGTGGTAGATAAAAAAACTTCTATTAGTAAAGCTTTTGATGTAATGGATGAAGCAGTCCGGGATGGAATATCGCTTTTTGCTAATATTTTAAATAAAACCGGAATCATTAACGTTAATTTGTCAGATATAATAAATATTTTAAAAGGGGCTGGCCCTATATTCTTAGGTAGTGGTAAAGTAAATTTACAAGATCCTGCTAAAGAAGCTGGAACAAGAGCTTTAGAAAACCCCTTAATTGAAGGATTAATACCCCAAAAGGCAAAAAATATTTTATTTGTAGTCAAAGGACCAGAAAGTCTTGCTATGTCAAAAATTAATGATTTAGCAAAAAGAATTAATAAAGAGCTAAGAACAGATGCAAAAATTATATTTGGCACTATTATTGAAAAAAACAGACAAAACATTGGTGTAACCTTAATTGGTTCTCATTTTCAAAAAGGCTATAAAAAAATAGAGAATAAAAAAGAGTCTGATTTATCAGATAATTCAAAGATCAAAAAAAGGGTTAAGCGTAAAAAGGTAAGCTCAAAAAGGGAGGTTAAAGCTTATGGAGAAACTAATTATGAGTCTAAAAAAGATTTAATGGAAAATGGTAATTTTGAAGATGAATTGGAAATACCTGCCTTTTTAAGGAAAAAGATAAAAGATTAATTCTTTTACATGGCACAAAATGAAATTATTTGGACAAGGCATTCTTTAAGTAAGATACATTATTATAATTTATCCAAATCAAAGGTTAAAAGTTTGCTTTTAAATTATGACAGAAAAGAACAAGGTATAGCCCCAAATACCTTAGCTTTAATGAAAAGGGTAAAGAAAAAACGAGAAACAGAAATTTGGATGATGTATGAAAAAGATGATAAAAAAATAAAAATTATTAGTGCTTGGAGATATCCTGGTAAAACAAAGGAAAATGAATCTTTTTATATTCCTTCAGATATTTTTAAAGAAGTGGGGAAAAGGTAAAAAATAGCTTTTTAAGTTATCCACAATTGGTCTTGACGGTTTTAAAAAAATATATTAGTATAATCATATCAAAAAGGAGGGGGTAACAAAATATGCCAAAGGCATTTTTTAATTTTTTATAATTTTAAATATTATATGGAAAAGTTTTTAACTCCAACTGGAGAAGAAAAAATTAAAAAAGATCTTTCTGAGCTTAAAAGACAAATTCCAGAAGTAGCCAAAAGAATTGCTAGTGCAAAAGAAAAAGGTGATTTAAGTGAAAATGCTGAGTATAGTGCAGCCAAGGAAGAACATAGAAGAATTCAGGAAGAAATAGAAAGATTGAAAAATTTACTAAATACTGCTAAAACAGTTGATAAAAAAGATAGCAGTAAGGTTTGTATTGGTTCAAAAGTTACAGTTAAAAAAAATAATACTAAAAAAACTTATACTTTAGTAGGTTCAGAAGAATCAGAGCCTAGCCAAGGTAAGATTTCTTATGAATCACCCCTTGGTCAAGCTTTGTTAGATAAAAAAGTAGGCCAGTCTGCAAAAGTAAAAACTCCTAAAGGAGAAGCTAATCTTTCCATTGTAGATATTAGTTAATTTAAATTTCAATAAATTGTAAAAACAAGAGAAATATTTCTCTTGTTTTTATTTTTAAAAATGTTAATATAAAAAATACTAGTTATGTTAGATAAAAAATTAAATAATTTAATATGTCTGAAGAAAAAAAAGATAGAATTAAAAAATATAAAAGTTTAATAAACAAGGGGGTAGACCCTTATCCTAGCAAAACTCAAAAAACTCATAGAATTGAACAAGTTATTGATGGGTTTGAAAAACTAAAAGGAAAGGAAATTATTTTAGCTGGAAGAATGACTTTAATTCGTGAACATGGAAAAATATCTTTTGCTGACCTAAAAGATGGCAGTGGCCAATTTCAATTATGCTTTCAAGAAGATGAAATGGGAAAAAAGGCTTATAAATCATTTTTAAAGCAAGTTGATATAGGAGACTTTTTAGAATTAAAGGGTAAACTTTTTAAAACTAGACGAGGTGAAAAAACATTAAAAGTTAAAAAATGGCGCATTCTTGCTAAGTCAATTTTACCTTTACCTGAAAAATGGCATGGTTTAGAAGATGTTGAAAAAAGATATAGAAATAGATATCTTGATCTATTATCTAATAAAGAAACCTGCCAAGTATTTAAAACAAGAAGTAAAATTATTACCGAAATCAGGAATTTTTTAAATAATAAGGATTTTTTAGAAGTAGATACACCAATATTGCAAAATATCCCTGGTGGAGCAACAGCAAAGCCATTTGTTACACATCACAATGCTTTAGATATTGATCTTTTTTTAAGAATTGCCCCAGAACTTTATTTAAAACGCTTGATTATTGGAGGATTTGATAGGGTATATGAGATAGCTCGATGTTTTAGAAACGAAGGGATTGATAAAGAACACAACCCTGAGTTTACCCAAGTTGAATTTTATATGGCTTACAAAGATTATAATGATCTTATGGACTTAACTGAAGAATTATTAAAAAAAGTTATACTTTCTGTTCAAGATAGTTTAAAAGTTAAATATCAAGGTAAAGAAATTGATTTTTCTAAACCTTATAAAAGAGTAAGCTACAAAAACATTATTAAAGATTATACAGATATTGATTTGGATAAAACAAAAACATTAAAGGCATTAAAAAAGAAAGCTCAAGATATAGGGGTAGAAATTGAAAAAGGCTGGGGGAAAGATAAGGTTATAGATGAAATTTTTAAAGAAAAAGTAAGACCTAATATAACAGGCCCTTTGTTTTTAAAAGATCATCCAATTGAACTTTCTCCTTTAGCCAAGAAAAAGCAAGATGATCCTAAATATACTGAAAGATTCCAATTATTAGTTGCAGGAACTGAAGTTTGTAATGCTTTTTCAGAGCTTAATGATCCTTTTGACCAAGAAGAGCGATTTAAAGTCCAACAAAAATTAAGAGACAAAGGAGATGAAGAGGCCCAATATTTTGATAAAGATTTTATTAAAGCTCTAAAATATGGTATGCCTCCTACAGCCGGGGAAGGTATAGGAATAGATCGTTTAGTGGCTATATTAACAAATAAAAAAAATATTAAGGAAGTCATTCTTTTTCCAACTATGAGAGAAAAAGATTAATAATTTAAATTATGGTTGATATAAATCTTATTAGAAAAAATCCTCAAAAGTTTAAAAAGGCTAGCCAAGCTAAAGGGGCTGATGTGGATATAAATAAATTATTGGAAGTAGATAAGAAAAGAAGAAAACTTATTCAAGAAAAACAAAAATTAAAAGCAAAGCAAAATAAATTATCTGAAAAAATTCCTAATCTTTCTGACCAAAAGAAAAAAAAGACTATTAAAAAAGCTAAAGAATTATCAGAAAAAGTAGATCAAAGAAAAGATAAACTGAAAAAACTAAATCTAGAGTTTGAAAAACTTTTAAAATTAGTACCAAATCCTGCTTTACAAGATGTTAAAATAGGGGAGGATGAAAAAGAAAATGAGGTTATTGAAAAAATTGGCAAAATAAGTCAATTTGACTTTAAACCTAAAAGTCACCTTGAGCTAGGAGAGGCTTTAGATATTATTGATACTAAAAGAGCAGCTAAAGTGTCAGGTTCTAGGTTTGGATATTTAAAAAATGAGGCGGCAATATTAGAATTTGCCTTAGTAAGATATGGTTTAGAGTTTTTACAAAAAAAAGGTTTTATTCCAGTTGTTCCTCCGACTATGGTAAAAAAAGAATCTATGGCAAGCATGGGTTATTTAGAAAGAGGTGAGACGGAAATATATCAAACCAAAAGAGATAACCTTTATTTAGTTGGGACTTCTGAACAATCTGTTGGCCCTATGCACAAAGATGAGGTCTTTCAAAAAAAAGATCTTCCTTTAAAATACACTAGTTTTTCAAGTTGTTTTAGAAGAGAAGCTGGCTCATATGGTAAAGATGTTAAAGGTATTTTAAGAGTTCATCAATTTGATAAAATGGAGATGTTTGTTTTTTGTTTGCCTAAAGATTCTAAAAAAGAACATCAGAGATTACTTAACATAGAAAAGGAATTAGTTAAATCTTTAAAAATACCTTTTCAGGTAGTTAAAATATGTACTGGGGATTTAGGTGATAGTGCTGCTTCTAAGTATGATATAGAATGTTTTTTGCCTTCTCAAAATAGGTATAGAGAAACTCATTCCACCTCTAATTGTACTGATTATCAAGCTCGCCGTCTTAATATTAAATATAAAGATGCAAGTGGAGATCTTAAATATATTCATACTTTAAATGGAACCTTTTTTGCAGTGGGGCGTATTTTGATTGCTATTTTAGAAAATTATCAAAAAAAGGATGGTTCTATAAAAGTACCTGATGTTTTACAAAAATATGTTAATTTTGAAAAAATTAAAAAAAAGCAATAATTATAATATAAAAGCTTTGACTTAACATGAATAAAATATGGGAAACTTCTTCAAAAATAAGCAAAAAATTTAAAGATAAATTTTCCGACATTCATCCAATAGTTTTACAGATTCTTTTTAACCGTGGCCTAAAAAGTAAAAAAGAAATTAAAAATTTTTTGTTTCCAGATTATCAAAATGGGCTTTTTAGCCCCTTTCTTTTTAATGATATGAAAAAAGCTGTTAATAGAATTTTTAAAGCTTATAAAAATAAAGAAAAAGTCTTTATATGCACAGACTCTGATACTGATGGAGCAACTGCTGGAGCCTTGATGTTTAAAACATTAAAAAAAATAGGGATAGATAGTTTAGATGTTTATAGCGTAGATAGAGATAAAGATGGTTATGGTTTAAGTGATTCTATATTAAAAAAACAAATTAGAAAAAAAACTAATTTAATTATTACTTGTGACAGTGGAATTTCTAATTATGATGAAATTCAAAAAGCTCAAGCCAAAGGCATTGATGTAATAGTTACAGATCATCATCAAGAACCAAAAGAATTACCACCTGCCTTTGCAATATTAAATCCAAAAGTAAAAAAAGATAATTACCCGTTTAAATATTTAGCCGGGGTAGGGGTTGCTTTTAAATTAGCCCAAGCCCTTTTATCTGATAAAAGGTTTGATATAAAAAATAGAAAAGCTTTTGAAAAATGGCTTTTAGACTTAGTTGCTATCGGAACCATTGTAGACAGGATGCCAATTATTGGAGAAAATAGAAATTTAGTTTATTTTGGGATGAAAGTGGTAAATAAAACTCTAAATTTAGGCATTAGGCAGCTTTTAGAAAATGTTAATCTAGATTTGGGTAGTATTACTGCTCGCGATATAAGCTTTAGAGTAGGGCCTCGCTTAAATGTTCCAGGTAGAATTGGGCATTCAAATGAATCTTTAAAGCTTTTAATATCTCATAATATTTTAAAAGCAAAACAAAGGGTTAAAAGAATTGAGGATTTAAATAAAAAAAGACGAGATTTAGTTCAAAATTGTTTAATTGAAATAATAAAAGAAATTGGCAAAAACCCTCAAGAAAAAATTTTAGTTGTTGAGAAAGATTTAAAATCAGGCCTTTTAGGTCTTATTGCAATGAGACTGGTTGAAAAGTATAATAGACCGGTTATAGTTTTATCTTTTAAAAAAGATATTGTTAAAGGCTCAGGTCGTTCAATTAAAGGCTTTAATTTTTTAAAAGCAATCAAAAGTATTAATCAAAAATATTTTGTGGATTTAGGTGGTCATAAACAGGCTTTAGGTTTTACTTTAAAACCCAAATTTTTAAAGAATTTTAAAAATGACATTCAAACTATAGAAAAACTTTTAACTAAAAAAGAAAAGTCAAAATTAAAAATAGATACAAAAATTAAATTAGGGGACATTAATTGGGATTTAGTTGATAATTTAAAAAATATTCGACCATTTGGAGTAGGCAATCCTAGACCTTTATTTATTACTAAAAATTTACATCTTTCTAATTTTGTTAAAGTCGGTAAAAATGGTAAACATAACCGGTTAATGGTTAAAGATAAGTCAAATGGTGATTTTAGCAAAATGATCTATTTTAGATCATCAAAAGTGATGAAAGATTATAATAAAGGGGATAAAGTCGACATTGTTTATCATTTAGGGACAAATGTTTGGAATGGCCAAAAGGAAATACAAATGACTGTAATTGATATAAAATAAATTTAAAATTATGAAATTAAAAATTTATACAGATGGAGGTTCACGTGGTAATCCTGGCCCAGGAGGTTTAGGGGCAGTTTTGAAAAAAGAAAATGGAGAAATTATTGGGAAGTATAAGAAATTTTTAGGTAAAGTTACTAATAATGAGGCAGAGTATGCAGCTGCCTTATATGGCATAAAAAAAGCTAAGAAATTAGGGGCTGATGAAATTGATATGTATATGGACAGTTTATTGGCTGTAAAGCAGTTAAGTGGAGAATATAAAATTAAAAATAATAATTTAGGTAAGTATTTTATTAAAATTTGGAATTTAAGACAATCTTTTTCTAAGGTTAGATTTTTTCATATACCAAGACAAGAAAATAAATTAGCTGATCAACTTGTTAATAAGGCTATTGATAAAGGTTTAGAATCTTGACAAAATATAAATTATTGTTATAATATTTAATATAAAGACCAGATAGACGCCCTATTTTAGGGAGGAAAGTCCGAGCACTCCCTGTGATATTACAGGAGCAAGTAGCGGGTAACGCCCGTCGCGAACATTTCGTAGAGGTGCGAACAGAAACGCTTTTTCTTGAAAAGGAAAAAGAATCCTTTTGGGATAATCTCTTGTAGCAATATAAGAGTTGAAACGGCTAAATCCTTACTTGAGTGAAAGACCAAACTTTGGTAGGTCGTTTGAGCTTATTGGTAACAATAGGCCTAGATAAATGTCTATCGCCGCTATTTAGCGGTAACAGAACTCGGCTTATGGTCTTTGAAGGTGGGGATTGCAATATAATTATTGCAATCCCCTTTTATTTTGATATAATATATATGTCTATGAGCAAGAAATATAAACTTTTCTTTTCTACATTAAATATTCCTATTGATTTTATTATGCTAGTTTTAGCTGGCTTGTTTGTTTATTATCTTAGATTTAATTTATTATCTTCTACATTAGAAATAGTTTATAAAATACCTTTTTTAGAATATTTAATATATATCTCAGGCATTGCTTTAGCCTGGGTTATTGTTTTTGTTTTAAGCGGCCTTTACAGTTTAGAAAAAAGACGTTTTTCAAAAGAGTTTTTAAAAATATTTTGGGCATGTACTATTGGCACCATGCTTATTATTTTTACCTTTTTCTTGGCTCGAAAACCTTTTTCATCTAGGTTCATAATTCTAGCTAGTTGGGGAATCAGTTTTATCTTTGTAAGTCTGGGCAGGGCCATTATCCACGCAGTTGAGCTTTTTTGTTATAAAAGAAATATTGGTTTAGAACCCGTGGTTTTAGTAGGTAATTCTAAATCATGTCAAGAAATTGCTTTTTATATTAAAAATCATAAAGGCCTAGGTTATAAATTAATAAACACTTATAAAACAGTAGAAAAAGCTATTAATAAGTTAAAGAATAATCCAGGAAAGGTGAGACATATTATTTTAGGCGATACTGATATAGCAAAAAGTAAAATGTATAAATTATTGTCTTTTTGTAATGAACATCAAATTTCTTTTCGATATTTAACTGATACATTTGATGCAATGTATGAAAATGTGAAAATAGATACTTTAGCTGGATTACCTATAGTTTTAATAGGCAAAACCGCTCTTTCAGGCTGGGGAAAAGTTTTAAAAAGATTTGTGGATATTATTGGGGCGATTTTAGGGATTATTCTTTTATCGCCTTTTTTTATTTTCATCCCTATTTTAATTTTATTAGATTCTAAAGGACCAGTTTTTGTTAAATTAAAAAGGGTGGGTAAAAGGGGCAAAGCTTTTAATTTATATAAATTTAGATCAATGGTAAAAAACGCTCATCAAATGAAAAAGAAATTAAAAGATTTAAATGAAAGAAAAGGGCCACTTTTTAAAATGAAAAATGACCCTAGAATTACCAAAATAGGCAAGTATCTTAGAAAAACCAGTTTAGATGAAATCCCTCAATTTATTAATGTTTTAAAAGGAGAAATGAGTTTAGTTGGGCCCAGACCTCATGAGCCAGGCGAGGTAGCAAGGTATAAAAAACAACATAAACAGCTTTTAACCATAGCCCCTGGCATTACTGGTTTAGCTCAAATATCTGGTCGCTCTACTCTTTCTTTTGAAGAGGAGGCAAAACTTGATATATATTATATTGAAAATTGGAGTATATGGCAGGATATAAGTATTATGATTAAAACTATTCCTGTTGTATTATTAAGAAAAGATGTAGCTTAATTTTTTATGAAATTTAAAACAATTATTGGTTTAGAAATTCACTTACAACTTAAAACTGAGTCTAAATTATTTTGTGATTGTCCTAATAAAGATAATAAAAAACCAAATGTTAATATTTGTCCGATTTGTATGGGAGAGCCAGGGATATTACCATCTCTTAATAAAAAAGCAGTTAAAAGTGCTTTAAAGTTAGGATTAGCTTTAAAAGGAGATATTAATAAAAAAACTCATTTTGATAGGAAAAATTATTTTTATCCAGACCTGCCTAAAGGTTATCAAATTAGCCAGTACGAATTACCTTTTATAAAATCTGGTCAAATAAAAATATTTGATCGAACTATTGAATTAGAAAGAATTCATTTAGAAGAAGATACAGCTAAAATATTTCATAAAAAAGATAAATTGCTTTTAGACTTTAATCGAGCCGGGGCTCCTTTAGTAGAAATTGTAACAAAACCTGTTATAAGCTCTGCTAAATTAGCAAAAAGATTTCTCCAAGAACTTCAAAGAATAGTCCGCTATTTAAATATTTCTCAAGCTAATATGGAAAAGGGTCAAATGAGATGCGATGCTAATATTTCATTAAAGCCAGAAAATAAATCTAAATTTTTTCCTAAAACTGAAATAAAAAATTTAAATTCTTTTAAATCAGTAGAAAAAGCACTATGTTTTGAAATAAAAAGACAAAAAAATCTTTGGCAACAAAATAAACCCCCTAAAAATGAAACTACTCGGGGTTGGGACGAAGATCAACAAAAAACTATAATTCAAAGAACCAAAGAAGCAGTTGAAGATTATAGATATTTTCCTGAACCTGACTTACCATTTTTAAATACTAAAAAATTAGGTTTTAGTTTAAAAAAGATTAAAGCAGATTTACCAGAATTACCTGAGGCCAAAAGGAAACGTTTTATTAAAGAATATGGTATAAGGCCTGAGAATGCTTTTTTATTGGTAAAGAATAAATCTTTGGCCCATTACACAGAAAAGGTTATTTCTGAGCTCAGAGCCTGGCTAATCTCCTTAGAAACAGTAGAAGGCACAGAAAAACAAGTTTGGGACAAGCATAAATCAAAATTATCTAAAATGGTTAGCAATTGGCTTATAAATAATCTTTTAACTGAAAAACTAGAATTTAATATTAGTCCGGAAAATTTTGCTGAATTTATTATATTTATTTATCAGAAAAAAACTCCTAATAATTTAGCAACAAAAATTTTAAAAATAATGGATAAAACTGGCAAGGATATTGATACTGTTTTAAATGATCATGATCTTGAGTCAAGTGATAAAGGTTCTTTAAAAAAATGGATTAGAGAAGTAGTTGATAAAAATACAAAAGTAGTAGAAAAATATAAAAATGGCCAAGAAAACGTAATAAAGTTTTTAATTGGCCAAGTAATGAAAAAATCTCAAGGTAAAGCTGACCCTGAGATAGTAAAGGAATTATTAGAAAAGGAGCTAAATAATTAATTTTTAATTATTTAAAAAATTTTTAATAAGCTTTTTAGCTTGTTTAAAAGTCTTAATCCAATTAATATCTCTTTGTTTTTTAAACCAAGTTAATTGACGTCTAGAAAATTGCTTAGTATTAGTCTTTATATTTTCAATGGCTTGTTTTTTAGTTGTTTTATTTTTTAAATAAGGAATTATTTCTTGATAGCCAATAGTGTTGTTTAAAATAGTATTATTATAACCATATTTTTTAACAAGCTCTTTAACTTCTTTCATTAAACCAAGTTTTATCATATTTTTAACTCTTTTGTTGATTTTTTGATCAAGTTTTGCTTTTGATAGTTTTATACCTATTTGAATAGAATTAAATTCAGGTTCTTTTTTGCCTCGTGTTTTAGAAAATGGTTTATTCTTTTTTAAACACACCTCAAGAGCTCTTATAACGCGTTGAGGATTATCTTTATCAACAATTTTTTTGGCTTTAGGGTCTAATCTGATAAGTTTATCCCATAAAAATTCTAACCCTTTATCTTTTTGAGTCTTTTTTAATTTTTGTCTTAATTTTTTATCAGCTGCCACACCCGGGAAAGAATAATTTTCTACTACTGATTTAATATAAAGACCTGTTCCGCCTACTAAAAAAGGAAGTTTGTTGTTTTTTTGAATTTCTTTAATTTTTTGAACTGCCTTGGATTTAAATTGAGCTGCACTAAATTTTTCATCCGGTCTTACAATATTTACTAAATAATGGGGGATATTCTTGTAAGTATATAAACCATTTACCTTTTTAAGTTCTGGTTTAGCCGTTCCTATATTTAAATCTTTATAAATACTTCTACTGTCAGCTGAGATAATTTCTCCAGAAAATTTACGAGCTAGTTGAATAGCAATTTCTGTTTTACCTGAAGCAGTGGGACCTAATATAACAATTAATTTTGGAAGTTTAGACATATAAATATGAATTTTTTAATTAACCTTTTTAAACAATCATCAATTGGTAGTATTTTATTTTTTTTAGTTTTGTCAGCTGGACCAACTGTGCTTTGGCTAATTTTTTGTCTTTGGCTTGACAAAAAACAGCCTGAACCTAAATATCAAATTTTTAAAACTTTTTTTGCAGGAGGGATTATCACATTACCTCTTTTAATAATTGCTGGGTTTTTAACGGTTTTAATTAAAAATGTTTTGGTAGCTGGCTTGTTTAATATATTAATAATATCTTTTTTAATTGATGGAGTTGTTGAAGAATTTGCTAAATATATTGTTTTAAGAGTGGCAATAGTTCGATTTCAATATTTAGATGAATTAAAAGATGGCATGATTTATGGAATGGTTTTAGGTTTAGGGTTTGCTTTTGTAGAAAATGTTTTATATGGCTTGTCAGTTGGAGTCACAACTGGAACATCTTTAGTTCTTATACGAGGTTTTTCTACTACCCTGCTTCATTTTCTAACAGGCGGGATTATTGGGTTTTTTATAGTTAAAACATTAGTAAGTTCAAGAAAATATAAATATTTTAATTATTTTGGTTTTTTAATAGCAGTATTAATTCATGGTAGCTATAATTTAGTTACTCGATTAGGGTTTACTTGGCAAATTATTTTTCCTGTTTTAGCTTTATTTCTAACATATTTATATATATTTAGTAATTTTAAACTAGCTCACCCCTTAAATGCCAAGGAGTAACATGGCAAACTCTGCATTTAATAAATTGGCCTATTTTTAAATCTTTATTTTGAGAGGTTATTTTTATATCTTTATTATTTTTGGTTTCTCCAAAGAAATTGTTATCACGCTTTGAGGTTACAAGGACCTCAATTTTTTTATTTAAAAACCTTTGATTATTTTCAAGAGCATATTTTTTAAGAAGTTTAACAAGGATCTTTTCTCTTTTCTTTTTTTCTTTATGAGAAATATTATCTTCAAGATTAGAGGCAGCAGTCATTTGACGAGGGGAGTATTTGGCAATATAAGCCATATCAAATTTAGCCCATTTAAATAAATCAATTGTATTTTGAAATTGAGCTTTTGTTTCCCCAGGGAAACCAACTATTATGTCGGTTGAAATAGTAAGATTGGGAATTTTTTTTCTTAATTTTTTAATAATTTTTTTATAATCTTCAATAGTATAATTTCTATTCATGGCTTTTAATACTTGATTATCTCCTGATTGAACAGCAAGGTGGAGATAGTTAGTAATTTTGCCTGAATTAGACATAACATTTATTAAATTATCGGATAAATCTTTTGGATGAGATGATACAAAATTTAACCAGAATTTATTATCTATTTTAATAATTTTTTTTAAGAGATCAGGGAAATTAGTATCTTGATCTTTATAAGAATTAACATTTTGCCCTAAAAGGACGATCTTTTTAATATTTTTTTTAAACAGATTTTTGACTTCACTAATTATTTTATTACCTGGCCTGGAAATTTCCTTTCCTCTTGTATAAGGGACAACACAATAAGAACAAAAATTATTACAACCTGACATAATAGGAACAAATTCTGAAACTTTTGATTCTAATTTTGATTTAACATTAAGATAATTTAAAGGTTTGTCTTCCTTTTTAAAATCTTTACCAGACAAAATTTCAGGTAAGTAGGTTATATTATTCTTATTAAATAGAATATCAAATTTTTTCTTAAATTTATTTTGGTCTTGTTTTAATATGCAGCCTGTTAAGGTAGTTGTAATATCTTTTTCTTTTTTCCATTTAGAAAACTTATTTGCTAGACCATATACTCTGTCTACAGCTGATTGGCGTACTGAACACATGTTAACTATAATTAAATCTGCCTTTTTAGGGTTTTCAACGGGTTTATAATTATTTTCTTCTAATATGGTTTTTATTTTTTGGCTGTCTGATTTGTTCATTTGACAGCCAAATGTATAGATATAGTATTTTTTCATGGATTTATTTATTAGATAACAAAAAGGGGTTAAAATAGCCCCTTTTTGTGGTAATATTTATTTTTTAAATTATTTTATTTAAAAAAGTTGATTATACTTTTAAATAAAGATCCTGTAGAGCCCGTATTAGGAGATTTTTTACTTTGGGGTTTGTTTTTTTTAAGGCCTTTTTCTGTGGATTGAGAAGCAGGCGGCTTAATATTATCCTCTTCTTTATTTTCATTTAATTCATCTAAATTTTTCTTTTCTTTTTCAGAATCAGTTTTATTATCAAAAGTGGTTGAGGAAGGGGTCGGTTTGCTTGGGATATCTTTTTTAATTTCTTTTTGCTTTTGGGTTTGTTTAACAGTTTGATCTATTTTATATTCTTGATATTGTTGTCTTTGTTCTTTTTCTCTTTCTTTATCTTTTTCTGATTCGCGATCTCTTTTTTGAGTTGGAGTTTGACTTTCTAAGCTTGGTGGACATTGATCAACTTTTTGCCAGCCCTTTGGGACATCACAGGGAGTAGGAAATTTTTTACAAACCCCATCTTTTACAGCTGGAGTTATTACTTGAGCACAAGGACCACTATTTTCTGGTGAGACAGAAGGCGTAGAATCCTTTTTTTCTGGCATGTCTTTTTTTTGCTCCATATTTTGTTTTCTTTCAATATCTTTGTCTATTTGAAGTGGTTGTTGAATACCTTCTTGCATGCTTTCACTTGCTTCTAAAAGCATGTCTGTAGGAAATTGTTTAATTCTTTCTTTGATATTATTTGGAATATTTTCAAGGTTTTCTTTGATTTTTTCAATACTTTCTTGACTAAGGCCGGTTTGTTCAAGGTATGATTCAATATTAAACCCTTTTAGGTTTTTACCAGTTTGATCGAGTTTTTGGTCTTGGCCTTGACCTTCTCCTTTTTGAGAAGGGGGAGAGCTTGACGGGACTTGTTTTGGGAGTTTGTCTTTGTATTTTTCAATTATTTCTTTTATTTTACCCTGGTCTAGTTTTTCTTTAATATCTTGAGCTTCTTTTTTACTAACAACTCCAGAGTTGATTAAGTTTTGAAGCATTTCTTGGCCTTGTTGTTGTATATTTTTAGCTCGCTCTTTAACACGTTCTTGTTCCATAATAGTTTGAGCCTCAAATTTTTTAATAGTTTTATAAGCATTATTGGTTATATTTATGGCAGAAGTTGCAATACCAAATGCTTCACCATATTTTTTATTTTCCAGCTTTGTTTTAATTTCTTTTAGTCTATTGTTAGCTTTTTCCATTAAGTTTAAAGCAGGCCCCTGTTTAAGAGAGTTTTCTAATTCAGGATATTGATTTTGTAATTTTTGAAAGTGTTCTTTTAAATCAGAAAGTTGCTTATTTGCTCTTTCTAATTGTTTTTTAGCTTTTTCTTGGTTAATTTGATTCATATACTTTTGTCGTTTTTGCTCTAATTCGCGGTTAATCTCAGGGGCTTTTTCTTGAATCATTTGCCTTATTTTATTATTTTGTTCTAATTTTTCTTTTAGGCTTTCAATTTTTTCTGGGTTTACACTAGATTCTATTTTGCTTTTTAAATTTTTAATTTGAGCTTGGAGCATTTCTCCTTTTAAACGAGGGTTAGAAATCATTCTTTGAGTTGTTTCCATAGCCTCAGGAGAAGAGCCAGCAATTTCTTTTAACATCTCATCCTTGTTTTTTAATGGGGCAGAATTAATTTTGTTCTCGATTTCTTTGTTTACCTCTTTAATCATTTGTTTTACAAAGCCTTTATCTTTCTCAGATACATTTCCCTCTATTTCATTTAAAATTTGAAGCTTATTAACATTAACATTTTCTTTTGCTTGTTCTAATATCTTTTTTCTCTCTTCTTTGCTTTTAGCATTCTCCATTTTCTTTTTAAAATTATTAAGAGCTTGATGTTTTGCATTCATAACTTTTTCTACTAAGCCTGGAGCAATATTTTCTTCTAATTCTTGAATGGTGCTTAAATTTTCCATGTCACCGTTTTGCAAAGATTCTAATATATTTTCTTTGTTTTGTATTCTATGTTCAATTTCTTTCATAACCCTTTTTCTAGCTTTTTCCACTTGTTCTTTTATATCTTTAGGAGATTCTTTCCCAAGCTCTTTAAGTAGCTGAAAGTGTGTAATATCGTCTCCGCCAGTACTGTCAATATATTCATCAAACTTTTTTCTTTCTTCAGCAGGCATATTTTTGAGTTTTTCTTTAAAGCTAGATAAGGTGTAGTTATTAGATTCTTCTATAATATCTTTTATTTTATCTGGAGAATGATTTTGAATTCTTTTAAGTATTCCTATATCTTTAAATTCTTTAAAATTAGTTCCTTTTTGATTTTCAATAGTTTCTCGAATTTGTTTTCCTAAAGTCTTTTCATCGGCAGAATTGGATAAAATTTGAGCATTATTTTGATTAGCTTTTTCTCTTGCTTTTCTAATTCTTTCCTTAACTTTTTTTGAAATATTTTTTTCAATATTATCTAACAACCTATTTTGTTTAAGGGTTTGGTCTAGTGTTTTTTTAACAAATTCTTTATCTTGTTTTTTAATTTGCTTTTTTGCTTTTTTAGTAATTTGAGAAATATCTTCTATGTTTTTTTGATATTTTTCAATGCTTTTAGAAACAAGTTCTGAGTTTTTCTTTTTTTTAGACAATTCTTTTGCTTCCAGTATTTTCTGATTTGCGTATTTCATTTTAAGTTGAGCTTTTTTGACCGGATTAAAGGTTAAGGCAGACCTTACACCTTGAAAAGCATTTTTGAAAAAATAAAAAGGACTTGTTGGTAAAAGTCCTGGGTCA
>CAZBSA010000008.1:0-7053 GCA_964494785.1 uncultured Gammaproteobacteria bacterium
TTTTTAATAATAAGTATTTATAATTTTAACCTTCAACCTTTTAAATCATCTAGGCTTGGTGTTATGGCAGTCAATGCCTCAAAAAAAGACTTAAAGCTTGGGTTTAATTATTTTAAAAAATCTTTAAATTATTCTAATTTTACAAATTTAGAAATTAGAAGAGAGTTGGCTAAAATTGTAACTAAAGAATATACTAAAAAAGATTTAAATCCCCATGTTTTAGGTCCTATGACAGAATTTACCATATCTGAATACAAAAAATCTATTAAAACTTATCCTAAAGATGCTCGAGTTTATTTATATTTTGGCAAGATTTATAATTTAGCTTCTCGTTATAATAAAGATTATATAAAAGAAGCTAAAGAGGTTTTAGAAAAAGGCCTTGAGTTTTCTCCTAAAAGACAACAAATTTATTTTGAATTGGCCAATAGTTATATAATAGAAGGGGATTATAAAAAAGGATTAGAGATTTACAAACAAGCAGTTGAACTTGAACCAAATGCCAAAAGAGCTCAGACAACTTTTAAAAAATTAATAAAGGCTGTTCAGAAAAAAGATCCTGATTTAGTTAAACCTTATAAAGATTATTTAAATAGTTTATAGTAAAAAGATAATTTATTATTCATGCTTCAATTAAATTTTAAAATTAACAAAATTTATCTTTATTCGGAAATAATTAGGCAATATAAGTCTTTAAATAATTTAGGGGAAAGCATGGCTACTCGTTTATGGGAAAAATCAAACTTTGCTTATTCTATTATTTCTCGTACATGTTTTGATCGTATTTTACCAAATTTGATTTTAAATAATGACAATATTAAAGATTTATTTAAATCTTTTCAGGCAGAGCTTAAACAAATACAAAATATTTTAAAACAAGAACTCAATTCCGAGGAATTTTTAAATGTCTATGAGGAAACTAAAAAATATAAAGATGAAGTTCAAAATCAATGGAATAATAATAAAGAAAAAAGCATTAGAATTTTGCAAAAAATTACAGGACTTGAAATACCAGACGAGAAAATTATTATTTATATAATTCATCCTCAATTACAATCTGGAAGATATTGGAGAAAGACCAAGCAAAATATAATTACTTGGGGCCATAGTGAAGATTGGGAAAACTATACTACGGTATATCTTTGTCATGAGATTATGCATTTTTTAACTAAAGACTATAAAGGTAACAAAAAGATTTTGCATGCATTAATTGAATTAAGTTGTGACAATGAATTAAGAATTAGGTTAAATAAAAAAGGAGATTATTTTAAAGAGGCAAGTTATAAGATAGGCCATAAGTCTTTACGAAAAATAGAAAAGAATATTTTGCCAAGGTGGAAAAATTATCTTAAAAATAGAAAAAAAGGTGATAATATTTTAGATTTAGCAAAAAGGCTAGAAACGCAAGATATAATTACAGATTAATTTAAATTTTTTTAATTAATTTATTATCTATGAAAACAATTAAAGATATTAAAGATTTAAAAAATAAAAAAGTTTTAGTAAGGGTGGATTTTAATTGTCCGATTCAAAATGGAAAAGTAATTAATGATTTTAGAATTAAAAAAGCTTTACCAACTATTAAATATTTAAAAGAAAATAAAGCTAAAATAATTTTAATAACTCATTTAGGAAGGCCAAAAGGGAAAAGAGATAAAGATTTTAGTTTAAAACCAGTTTATAAAGTACTTAAAAAATATTTACCAAAGGCCAAGTTTATAAATGATTGCATTGGTAAAAAAGTAGAAGAAAAGATAAATAAACTAAAACCTGGTAATGTTTTACTTTTAGAAAATTTAAGGTTTTATTCTGAAGAAAAAGAAAATGATTTAGATTTTGCAAAAAAGCTTGCTAAAGGAAAGGATTTGTTTGTTAATAATGCTTTTGGGGTATCTCATAGAAAACATGCTTCAGTTTATGGAATAGCAAATTATTTGCCGTCAGTAGCAGGTCTTTTATTAAAAAAAGAAATAAAAAATTTAAAACAAGTTTTAAAAGTAAAAAAGCAACCTTTTGTAATTTTAATGGGAGGAGTTAAAGCTTTTACTAAAATTCAAGTAATTGAGAAATTTTTAAATAAAGCTGACAAAATTCTTTTAGGGGGAGGTTTGGCTAATACATTTGCAAAAGCTAAAGGGGTTGATATTAAAGATTCTTTGTATGAACCTGATTTAGTTGAAAAGGCAGGCAATCTTTTAAAAAACAAAAACATTATTATTCCAAAAGATTTTGCAAAAACTCAATCTCCTAAAATTAAATTTTTTGATATAGGATCTAAAACTATAGATCATTTTTCTGATATTTTAAAAAATGCTAAAATAATACTCTGGAACGGACCGGTAGGTTATTTTGAAAAACCAGGCTTTGACTTAGGGACAGAAAAGTTAGCTAAAACTATTTTAAAAAATAAAAAAGCAAAAACTATTATAGGAGGAGGGGAGACTGTTGCATCTGTATTGGAAATAACTGATTATTCTAAAGAAAAATATAAAAATGTTTTTCTTTCTACTGGAGGAGGTTCTTTATTAGAGTTTTTGTCTAAAGAGTCCTTGCCTGCAATTGAAAAATTAAAAGAATAATTTTAAATTTATGTCTAAAATAAAAAAAGTAAAAGCTAGAGAAATTTTAAATGCCAGAAGTATTCCTACTTTAGAGGTTTTAGTAGAGCTTGAAAACGGTATTTTAGAAAAAGCTAGTGTTCCGTCTGGGGCATCAACTGGTGAAAGAGAAGCTTTTGAATTAAGAGATAATGATTCAAGGCTTAATGGCTTAGGCGTTAAATCAGCAGTTTTTAATGTAGAAGAAAAAATAAATGAATTAATTTGTGGACTTGAACCTTTGCCTGATTTAATTGATGATTATATGTTAGAGCTTGATGGAACTGAAAATAAAACTCAGTTGGGAGCTAATGCTATTTTAGCTGTTTCTATAGCTACAGCTCGAGCAGGAGCCAAAGATAAAGGATTACCGCTTTATAAATTTATACGAGAGGTTTATAATTTACCAGATCTTGGTTTTTATCTTCCCACTCCTCTTTTTAATGTAATAAATGGAGGCGTTCATGCTGATTCAGGTTTAGATGTTCAAGAGCACACCTTAATTCCAATTGGACCTAAAACTTTTGCTAAGAAATTAGAAATGGGAGTAAAAAGTTTTTGGAGTTTAAAAAAGGTTTTGCAAGCTAATAATTTTAATACAGGGGTTGGTTATGAAGGTGGGTTTGCTCCTAAATTAGGGAATACTTTAAAAGTCTTTGATGCTTTAATTAAATCTTTAGATTTAGCAGAAATAAATATTGGCGAGGATATTTCTTTTGGTTTAGATGTTGCTGCGTCTGAACTTTATAATGCAAAAACAAAAAAGTATAAATTTGAGGGTAAAAAAAGAAATTCAAAAGAAATGCTAGAGATTTATTATAAATGGATTAATAAATATCCCATATCTCTTATAGAAGATCCTTTTGATGAAGATGATTGGGGGGCTTGGGTTGAATTTACTCAAAAAATGAAAAAAATTGATAAAGATTTTTTAATTGTAGGAGATGATTTGTTTACTACTAATACTAAACGCTTAATTTTGGGACTTGAAAAAGGAGCTGCTAATTCTATTTTGATAAAACCCAATCAAATTGGGACAATAAGCGAAACCATTGATTGTATAAAAATGGCTAAAGAAAATGATTTTGAATTTGTTATATCTCATAGGTCTGGTGAAACTAATGATTCTTTTATAGCTGATCTATCCGTTGCTACTAATGCCCCTTATATCAAAGCTGGAGCCCCAAATAGAGGAGAAAGAGTGGCTAAGTACAATAGATTATTAGAAATAGAAAACAAATTAAATAAAGGCAATTAAATTATATGTTTGATAAATCTAAAATTAATAAAAAAATAATTTTAATTATTCTTGATGCTTGGGGTTTGGCTCCGCCAAGTAAAGGAAATGCAATATCTTTGGCTGATACTCCTTTTTTTGATTCTTTAGAAAAATATTCTTTTACAAAGTTATGTGCTCATGGTAAATGTGTAGGACTGCCAGATGGTCAGCCTGGCAATTCTGAGGCAGGCCATCTTAATTTAGGAGCTGGAAGAGTTGTTTTAGATGATGCTGTTTCTATTACAAAAAGCATTGAAAATGGTAAGTTTTTTAAAAATAAAGCTTTTTTACAAGGAGTAAAATTTTTAAAAGAAAATAAATCTAAAATGCATCTTATGGGGTTGGTTACAGAAGATAATTCTCCTCATTCATGTCCAAAGCACTGGCTAGCTATGATAGATTTTCTAGATAAACAAGGCATAGATGAGGTTTTTTTGCATCTTTTTACTGATGGAAGAGATTCAGCTCAACATGCTGCTCCTAAAATTATAGACAGGTTTAGAGAAAAAAGAGAAAATGGTTATAAAAATCAATCTATTAAAGTAAGAGTTGCCAGTGTCTCAGGTAGGTTTTTTGCTATGGACAGAACTGATCATTGGCAAAGAATAAAACAAGTTTATGATTTAATGACTTTAGGCAAAGGCATGGAAGCAAAATCAGCTAAAGATGCTATTTTAAAAGGTTATAATAGGGGAGAAACTGATGAATTTATAACCCCAACTGTTATAAAAAAACAAGGACAACCCGTAGCTACAATTGATAAGGGAGATGTAATTGCTTTTTTAAACCTTCGCTCAGATAGGGCTAGAGAACTTACCAAAGTCTTTGTTCAAGATGATTTTTTAAAAGATAATCCTAATGCATTTAAAAGAGAAAAATATCCAGAAACTTTTTTTATAGCTTTAACTGATTTTGGTCCTTATTTAGATGATATAAAAACTGCCTATCCTTCTCAGCCAATTAAAAAGTCTTTACCAGTTGTTTTAGATGGGCTAAATCAACTTTATATTTCTGAAACAGAAAAATATGCTCATGTTACTTTTTTCTTTAATGGTGGATATGATGAACCTGTTTCAAAAGAGGATAGGGTTTTAATTCCTTCCCCTGATGTAAAATCTTATAAAGATGCTCCTTTTATGAAAGCAGATGAAATTGTAGAAAAGATTTTAGAAAAAACAAGTAAAAAGGACTACAAATTTATTACAGTTAATTTTCCTAATGGAGATATGTTGGGTCACACTGGTGATATAAAAGCGGCCATAAAAGGTTTAACATTTTTAGATAAAAAGGTTAAATATTTAAAAAATAAAATGGAAGAATTAGGTTATATTGTAATGATAACAGCAGATCATGGTGGCCCAGAAGAAATGATAAATCCTAAAACTAAAGAAATTGAAACAAGACACACTGCCAATCCTGTTCCTTTTGCAATCATATCTGATCAAAATTATAATTTAGCTCGTTCTGGTAAGTTAGGCGACGTTGCTCCAACTATTTTAGAAATTTTTGGAATTGATAAACCTGATATTATGACTGGTAAATCATTAATTGAAAATTAGTTATGCCTGATAAAAAAATTAAACCAGTAATGCTTTTAATTTTAGATGGTTTTGGTGTTGCCCCTCCGAGTCAGGGCAATGCTGTTTCTTTAGCAAAAAAACCAGTTTATAATGAATTAATTAAAAATTTTCCTAGTTTTACACTTCAAGCCTCAGGAGAATCAGTTGGTTTAGGTTGGGGAGAACCAGGAAACTCAGAAGTAGGACATCTTAACTTAGGAGCTGGTAAAATTGTTTGGCAAAAACTTCCTCGTATTAATCGTGCTATAAGAAAAGGAGATTTTTTAAAAAATAAAGAATTTTTAAAAGCAATACAACATACTAAAGAAAATAATTCAGATTTACATATTATGGGGCTTTGTTCTGATGGGGGAGTTCATTCTTCAATTTTACATATGTATGCTCTTTTAGAAATGGCTCAAAAAAATGATTTAAAAAATGTTTATATTCATGTTTTTTTAGACGGTAGAGATACTGATAAAGACGCTGGTTTAAAACAAGTAAAAGAGATTATTAAAAAATGTGAAGATTTAGGTGTAGGCGAAATTGCTAGTATATCAGGTAGATCTTATGCTATGGATAGGGATAAAAATTGGCAACGAGTTGAAACATCTTATTTAGCCATGGTTAAAGGAGTAGCTGAAAACGAATTTGAAGACCCTATTAAAGCTATTAATTCTTCTTATCAAAAAGGTATTTATGATGAAAACTTTAAGCCAGTTGTTATAACAAAAAATAAAAAGCCTAAAGCAAAAATATCAGATAAAGATAGTGTGATATTTTTTAATTTTAGAGGAGATAGGGCTCGGCAAATAACTAAAAGTTTTCTAAAGCAGGATTTTAAAGGCTTTAATAGAAAAAGACTTAAGGATTTATGTTTTGTAAGTATGACTGAGTATTCTAAAGGATTGCCAAAACAAGTTGCTTTCCCTTCTGTAAAAATTGACAACCCATTAGCAAAAATTATATCAGATAAAGGTTTAGGCCAATTTCATATTGCAGAAAGTGAAAAGTATGCTCATGTAACTTACTTTTTCAATGGTGGTAAAGAAGAGCCTTTTCAAGGTGAAAAAAGAGTTGTTATACCTTCACCTAAAGTTAAATCTTATGCAGAAAAACCTAAAATGGCAGCTGAAGAATTACTTCATCAAACTCTTTGGGCCCTAGATAGTAATAAATATACTTTTTTGGTTTTAAATTTTGCTAATCCAGATATGGTAGGCCACACTGGTGATCTTCAAGCTACGATTTCAGCCATAGAATATCTAGATTATGCTTTAGGAGAAATTGCTAAAATGACTTTAAAAAATGATTGGTATCTTTTAATAACAGCTGATCATGGTAATGCAGAAGTGCTTGTTAATCCTATAACAGGCGAGATAGATAAAAAACACAATAAAAGTCCAGTTCCATTTATTGTGGTTCACAATGATTTTAAAAAGAAAAAGCCTCTTGACAAAACGCCAAAATTGTATAATATAAGACCCAGTGGTGTTTTAGCAGATGTTGCTCCAACAATTTTAAGATTAATGAATATTAAAATCCCCAAAGATATGACTGGAACAAGTTTGTTATAAAAAAGCAAATTAATATAAAAAGGAGGATTTATGCAAACAAA
>CAZBSA010000008.1:7153-8620 GCA_964494785.1 uncultured Gammaproteobacteria bacterium
CACCTCTTATTGGTTGATACCTCAGTTAATAAAATTGTGGTATCATGGACAGAATAAAAGAAATAGGGTAAGCTAAAAAAGCTTGCCCTTTTACTTTAAATAATTTTTTAAATTAATAAACTTTAGATTAATTAATTTTTAATATCAAATCTATGGAAATAAAGTATTTTTTACAAAACGTGAAGTTAAGCCCTAAAGACAAAAAGGATATAGGGGGCCAGTTAAAAAAATTAGAAAAATATGATGTTGATATCTGGGAGGCTAAACTTGATTTAAGTTATAATAAATCTCATGATAAATATGAACGATTTCGTGTTGAAGTTAATTTAAAACTGCCCAATAAACTTATAAGAGCTGAAGAAAGATCAATTGACCTTCAAAATGGATTAGATGAAGTAAGAGATGAGTTAGAACGACAAATAAGAAAGTATAAAGATTATAAAAAAACTAAAAGAAGAAAAGCAAGAAGAGACATGAAAGAGGGTAAATTTAATAAATAATAATTAAAAATAGTTTTCAATTATGCCAGAATTTCCAGAAGTAAAATCTACAACTAAAGGATTAAAAAAACTCGTAGTTGGTAAAACTATCTCAGATATTTGGACAGATTGGTCTAAAATGGTTAAAAAACCTGAAAGTTTTTCTTATTTTAAATCAACTATTAAAGGTAAAAAAATTAAAGATATAAGACAAAGAGGTAAAAATATTGTTTTTGATTTATCAAATGATTATTCTTTATTAGTTCATCAAAAGTTAACTGGCCATCTTTTATATGGAAAATGGCAAGAAGAAAAAGAAGATGAATGGGTAAGTCAAACTCAAGGCCCAATGAGTAGTGATAGAATGAATAGTTATATTCGATTTATATTCTTTTTTAAAGATGGGCATCAAATGGCTTTATCCGATTTAAGAAGATTTGCTAAAATTGAGTTAGCTAAATCAAGTGAAATCAAAAATGAGTTAGATAGTTCTTTAGGTCCAAGTGCAATGGATATTAGTTTAGATGATTTTAAAAAAAGAATAAGCAAAAGAAGAAAAGCTATTAAAAAAACTATTATGGATCAAAAAGTTATTGCTGGAGTGGGAAATATTTATTCAGATGAGGCTTTATTTAAGGCTAAAATTCATCCCTTAAAACAGGCTAATAATTTAAGTGATAAAGAATTAGAAAAGCTATATAATGCAATTAAAGAAATTTTAAAAAAAGCTATTAAATATAATGGAACTTCAGTTTCAGATTATAGGACTCCAGATGGTAAAAAAGGTGAGTTTTCTAAAATGCTTAAAGTTTATGGCAAAGATGGAGAAAAGTGTAGTAAATGTGGCACTAAAATTAAAAGAATTAAAATAGGAACAAGAAGTGCCCGGTTTTGTCCTAAATGCCAGAAAAAATAATTGACAAATTGGTTAATTTTTGATATATTTTAATTAAATAATCTTTAAAATAGAAAGGAGGGATTATGAAAA
>CAZBSA010000008.1:8720-17344 GCA_964494785.1 uncultured Gammaproteobacteria bacterium
CAGCTTTTATTGTGGGAGCTTTTATAGTTTTTGGCGGTATATATCTTGTTTTGTTGAGTGTTAGAGAGTCTTCTCGGATTTACAAAAAAAAGATTTGTTGGACGCTTTTATTAGAATCGCTTATGATTATTTTGAGTATGTTTCTAGTACTTAGTCTTTAACAAATAAAGAAGGTGGTAAAACCTGCCTTCTTTTTTCTTATAAAAAAACTCCTGCAAGTTTTTTTGCAGGAGATTATGATTATATACTTAAAGGTGGTTTTGGGTAAAAAATTTGATATCGGGGCTGGCGTATTCCATTAGCATAAAAGAAATGAATTTTTAAAACTGGATCTTTAATAACTACAAATCCGTGTTTTAGGTCTGTTTCTATTAAAGAGCATTGTTTAGAATTGACTTTCAAGGTTTGGGTTGAGTCATAAAAGGCTTCATATTGGAATTTGATATCTTGATCAATCTTTTCTACATATTTTTGATAAAGCTTTTCTTTAAAAGGCGCTAAAGGATAAATTCTTGTTTCCCACTCAACTGGTTTGTCAAAAACTTGTCCCACAAAAGTAGCGAATATTAAACCAATTCCCAGAAATACAATAGCTACATACAGATAGATTATACTTTTATTTTTTAATGTGTTTTTAGCAAGATGTTTACCAGCTAAAAAAAATCCAATAACCACTAAAATAATCATCCAAAACATTTTTTCTCCTTTCTTTATAAATGATTAAATTATTTTATACATCTAGTTCTTTTAATTTTTCTTTGTAAATATGAATAGTATAATCTAGAATACTTTTCATATTTGAGCTAAAATAATTATGTTCTACTAATTTTTTAGCTTTTTTAAGTCCTTTAAGACCTTTTTTCATTGCTATTTTAGCAATTACTTTTCTAACAGACTCTTGCTTTTCATAAATAGGGTCGGTTGATTTTTCAATGCCTTGGAGTGTTTTAATAAGTTCTGCTCCTTTAAATATAGAGTTATCCATGTTTCCTCCTTTTTATTTAATTTTAAATAGCTTAATTAATTATATATTAATATAAATCTTTGCTTTTGTCAACATAAAAAAGACCCTTGCATTTTTATTGCAAGGGGTTTAATTTAACTATTTTGCTTTCTTTCTTTTGTCATTCTTAGTTTTGATTGGGGAGCAACAATGGGTACAATAAAGTGTTCCATTAATATCTGCAATATCGTTAGGGGAGGTTAACTGTTTTCCGCAGTTTTCGCATGTCCATGTTTTCATTTTGTTTACCTCCTTTTAATTGTTTTTATATTTTATACATTAGCTTAATATAATAGAAAGAACATTTTTGTCAATGTTGATAAAAAGAAACCCCCATTATTGGGGGTTTATATTCTTACTTTTTGTGACAAATTTTTTACATTTAGGGCAGATAATTGGTATTTGGTTTGTCTGTTTTAAAACAATGATTTTATTACCACAATGATTGCAAAGAATTTTTTTGGGCATTTATTTCTCCTTTCAGTCTTTAAATACTAAGCTTAATTGTAATTCTGGAAAGTTTTTTTTACAATGAGGGCATGTTATTTCTCTGTTTTTGTCAGAGTAGTATTTATACCACTCCACTAAAGTAAGAATATGTTCGCAAAAAGGACACTTATAAAGATAGGCATCCATGCTTGTGAAATAGTTATCCATTTTACCCTCCTTTTTTGTTTATTTTAAATAACTTAGTTTAAGCATATATTAAAATAATGTTTTTGTCAATTAATTAAAGGCTTGTTTTTTCTAGGTGATTTGTTAGCATATATAATATGTCAATATTTAAAAAAATCTCCAATTTATTTGGAGATTCCAATCAAAAAGAGCTAGATAAGCTTCAACCTATTGTTGAAGAAGTGAATGCTTTAGAAAAAGAGTTTGAAAAACTCAGTAATAATCAGATAAAAGAAAAAGCAAAGAAATTAAAAGATCAAATTCAATCAGGTAAAAAATCTAAAGAAGAAGTTTTACCTCAAGCTTTTGCCTTGACAAGAGAGGCTTCTAAAAGAACTTTGGGGCAAAGACACTATGATGTCCAAATCATGGGGGGAATATCTTTACATCAGGGGCAAATTGCTGAAATGAAAACTGGAGAAGGAAAAACCCTAACTTCTACTGCTCCAATTTTTTTAAATGCTCTAGATGGTAAAGGGGTTCATGTTGTAACAGTTAATGATTATTTAGCAAAAAGAGATACGGTTTGGATGGGACAAATTTATGAAGCTCTTGGGATTAGTGTTTCTTGTATTGTTCAAAACAAGGCTTATATCTATGATTCTGATTATGTAGAAGATGTAAAAGGCAAAGATGAAAAAGAGTTAGATAAAAAAAGAGATGAAACTGGCAGCTTTGAAATAGAAGATGAATATTTAAGACCAATTTCTAGAAAAGAGGCTTATCAAGCTGATGTCACTTATGGGACAAACAATCAATTTGGATTTGATTATTTAAGAGATAATTTAGCTTATTCAAAAGAAGATCAAGTTCAAAGGGGTCATTCTTTTGCTATTATAGATGAGATTGACAGCATTTTAATTGATGAGGCAAGAACACCTTTAATAATTTCATCTCCTGCTCAAAAATCAGATCAGCTTTATTACAAGCTAGCTCATTTAGTTAAAGACTTAAAACAAGAGAAAGATTATGTAGTAGATGAAAAATCACGCTCAGTTAGTTTAACAGAAAATGGTTCTGACAGGCTAGCTAATGCTTTAGGCGAAGACCCTTGGCAAAAAAATAATATTGAGTTAGTTCATCATATTGAAGCAGCCCTAAAAGCAAAGGCTCTTTTTCAAAAAGATAGAGATTATATTGTTAAAAAGGGTAAAGTTATAATAGTTGATAAATTTACAGGTCGTTTAATGCCAGGCAGAAGATATAGTGAAGGGGTTCATCAAGCTATTGAAGCAAAAGAAAATGTTGATATAAAAGAAGAATCTAAAACAATGGCTACAATTAGTTTTCAAAATTATTTTAGATTTTATGATAAATTATCAGGTATGACAGGAACTGCTGCTACAGAAGCAGAAGAATTTCATAAAATTTATGATTTAGATGTTTTAATTATTCCTACGAACAAGCCTTTAATTAGAAAAAAATTACCAGATAAGGTTTATCAAAATAAAAAAGGTAAGTACAAAGCCATTGTAGAAGATGTTAAAAAGCGCCATGATGCTGGCCAGCCTGTTTTAATAGGAACAGGTGGATTTTCAGTGGGTGAGAAAACAGTTGGAGCAATAGAAAAGAATAGAATTATTAAAGAAATGTTAGATAAAAAAGGATTAGATTGTAAGGTTTTAGATGCTACTAATCATGAAAAAGAAGGTCAAATTATTGCTCAAGCTGGTAAGCTTGGTGCTATCACAGTAGCTACTAATATGGCTGGTAGGGGAGTAGATATAGTATTAGGGGGCAATCCGCCTGATAAAGAGGAGCAAGAAAAGGTTAAAGAGCTTGGTGGTCTTCATGTTTTAGGGACAGAGCGTCATGAATCAAGAAGAATTGATAATCAATTAAGAGGAAGGTCAGGTAGGCAAGGTGATCCTGGTTCATCCCAGTTTTATGTATCTTTAGAAGATGATTTAATGAAAATATTTGGGGGCTCTAAAGTGTCAGCTATTATGAGAACTTTAAAAATTCCAGAAGATCAACCTATTGAAAGTAAAATAGTTTCTAATTCTATTGAATCAGCTCAAAAAAAAGTAGAAGGTTATAATTTTGATACTAGAAAACATTTATTAGAATATGATAATGTTTTAAATAAACATCGCCAAGCAATTTATAGCAAAAGAGAAAAGATTTTAAGCATGAAAAACAAGGAGTTGGAAAAAGAGATTTTAAATAGACTAGAAAAAGAGATTAAAAATATTGTTAAGACCCATATAAAATCAGAAGAATTTGGTGGTTCAGACTTAGATGAACTGATAAAAGTAATGAGTAATATGATACCTTTAAAACAAGGTGAAAAAGAAAAAATTAAAAGTATTTTTAAGAAATATAAGGTTTTAGATGTTCAAAGAAAAAATATAGTTGAGTTTATTTCTAATATAAGTTCAGAAAAGTTATCAAGTCTAAAAGAAAATTTAAATGAAGCTCCAGAAGATTTAGAGCTTAAAACAAAAGATGTTTTTTCTTTGGTAATGAAAAGATTAATTTTAAGAAGTATAGATCGTTATTGGATTGATCATTTGAAAATTATAGAAAACTTAAAAGGAGGTATTGGGCTTCGTGCCTATGGCCAACAAGATCCTTTAGTAGAATATAAAAGAGAATCTTATAAAAAATTTAATGAATTGTTACAGGCAGTTAATAAGCAAATCTGTTTTTCTATTTTTAAATTAGGAATTTCTAAAGATATTGCTTCTAAGCCTAAAAGAGAACTAAATTTAAAAGCTCCTGAAAAAAAATCTAAAAATAAAGTTTCTAAATTTAATAAAAAAGAGGTAGTAGGGGAGGTTGTAGATAATAAAAAAAGTGTTGGCAGAAATGATCCTTGTCCGTGTGGTTCAGGTAAAAAGTATAAAAAATGTTGCTACCCAAAGTATGAATAATCTTTTTTTATATTGACAAAATAAAAAAATCCATTAAAATTACAATATAAATTACAATCCAAAAGGAGGAAACATGCGTAAAGCTAAGACTAGAGATGCAAAGAAATTGGAATATTTTAGAATAGCAGAAAAAAGAGAAAAAAAAGATCAAGAAAAATATGGCGACGAGTTTCAATCTTCTCTTTTTAAAAAAGGCTTATTTAAAGATTTGGTGAATCAATTTGAATGTCTTCAAGTTGAGATTAGATTAGTTTTTGAAGATAGAGCTGGTTTTGCAGGCTATACTATTGAAGTAAGGGAATTTCTTGATTCCCAAAAAGCGCTTAATTTTTTAGAAATAGAATTCAAGCGTATTTTTAAAAAAACTGAAATGAAAATAGAAACCTTTTTTAAAGATGCTGCTCTAAAGTATTACAATCAAAAAGAGAAACGAATGGTGAATGTGTTTAAACCAAATTCACCGGTCGTTGATCTTTTTGTAAGAGAGCTTTAAAGCAAAAATAATATAGGCCTAGGTAATAAACCTAGGTCTTTTTCTTTATAAAGAAGTTAAGGTTTATCTTGCTTTAATATGGTTTGAAGGTTTTGGGCCTTGGTGGTATAATAAAGATATTATTGAATTTTTTGGTAAATTATTATGAGATTTTTAAACTTTAAAATAAAAGATAATAAAAGAGATAGACGAGCACTTATTATGCTTGGCATTTTTTTGCTTTTGCTATTTTTAGGCTTTATGGTTAGATCTTCTCTTGATTATAGAAATGACAAAAAAAGAGAAGAAGCAGCCGCCAAAGAGCCACAAAGTAACAAAGAAAAACAAGAGAGAATAGCAGAGTCTGAAATGTTAGTCCATTATATAGATAAATTCTTAAAAGAAAATCCTAATATTACATATAAGAAAGCTTATAGCAAACTTGTCTTAAGCGATCCTCTTAATGTACAAAAGCCTTCTAAGGTAAAAAGAATATTGGATTTTAAATTTATTAGGCTTAATAATAAATCTGAAGAACCCGAGGTAATTATTAATTCAAAATCTGGAAAATATCGATTAGAAATTAAAAATGGAAATATTTTTTTAATAAACAATAAAAGTAAAGAAAAATCACAAATTACATTTAAAGAAAAAGATATAAACGCAGTTTTTTCTCCGGATGAAACTAAAATGGTTTTTTTAAGAGAAGCCCCTGAAAAAATATTTAAAATAGATATATGGTTATATGATATAAAAAATGATAAAAAAACTGAACTTTTAAAAGGCAAAGAAAATGATGACTATGAAAATTATAAAAGGAAAGAAAGCAATAAAAGAGCTATGATTCATGATATGACATTTTTACCAGATGATAATCAAAATATTTATTTTATGAGTCGAGGGTGGTTTACTTCTGATGCTATTCATAGGTTAAATATTTCTACAAAAGAATTAGAATTTGTTACTAGTGGTAATTCTGTTAAGCCAATTCAGAGTGGTAAATATAAGGGAAACTTACTTGTTTCAAAACATAGATATCCTAATTGTGCTAGAGGTGCCTATGATCCATATTTTGTTGTTTCGCCTAAAGGAAAAGAACTTTTAGCTGTAAGTTCTAAAGAAGATTTTTATAAAGGTGATTATTTTAATACAACCCAGGCTCAAAGAGAAGATTTTAAAAAAGACGTAGAAAAGTTTTATAATATTGAATTTTCAGCATCTGATATAAAAGGAGTAAAAAGAGTAGTTGAAAAAGAAAAAAAAGAGGGGGAAAGAATTTATTATAACCTGAGCTATCCAGAATTTGAAGGAAATGAATCTTTAAGCTCAGTAGGATCTTTATCTTGGTTTTTTGGGGAAGCATGTGCAGATTTTACTAGACCAGTCATTCGTAATAATTTTTTTGATGGATCTTTAATATATAATGATTATGAAATTACCTTTTTAACTGATTCTTTAGTTAGTATAAGGTTTGATTTTTATTTCCGTAGAGCTGATAAACCTTATGGAAAATATGAGATAAAAACTTTTAATTTTAGACCAAAATTAGGGGACAAAAAAGATATTCCTATTGGTTATAATTATATTTTTAAATCAGATAGTGATTATTTATCTGTTTTATCAGATATGGTTGAAAAAAAATTAGCAAATATATTAGAAAATAAAGATAAAGATTATGACAAAGAGTCAATAAAAAAAATAACAAATGTATGTTCTAATAATTTTAATAACTTTTATCTTTCAAAAAAATCTTTATTTATTGTTTTTAACCCAGATGAAGAAAATATGTTAGATGAAGTAGAGATAATAGAAATACCTTTTGATGAAATAAGAGAATATGTTGATCCAGAGATAAAAGATGTGTTGGGTTTAAGCTAGTTATTTTTGAGGGTTTTTGTATTTGGCTTTATAATAAAGATATTATTGAATTTTTTGGTAAATTATTATGAGATTTTTAAACTTTAAAATAAAAGATAATAAAAGAGATAGACGAGCACTTATTATGCTTGGCATTTTTTTGCTTTTGCTATTTTTAGGCTTTATGGTTAGATCTTCTCTTGATTATGAGGGTAAGAGTGAAAAAAAGAAGGTAGAAGAAGAACAAAAGAAAGAATTTAGTACAGTAACTAAGGACTGGAATAATAATTTAAAAATAACTAATGGAAACATATTTTATAAAGACAAAGATTTAAAAGAAAAACAAATAACTTTTAAGAACTTAGATATTGAAGCAGTTTGGTCGCCAAATAAAGAAAAAATAGCATTTTTAAGAGAATATCCTGATAAAAGAAATTGTTTTAAAAACCTTGAATATGCATGCTTGGTGAAAAAAGATATTTGGCTATATGATATAAATAAAAATGAAAAAATAAAACTTTTAGAAGGGAGATATAAAGAGTTTTTTAGGGATTTATTAAATAGTGGCAAATATGATGATGCACGTGATGCTATAAAAAATAGTGATAAAAGAGCTAAAATTCATGATTTAACATTTTTACCAAATGATAATCAAAATATTTATTTTATGAGTGATGGTTGGGGTACTTCTGATGCTATTCATAAGTTAAATATTTCTACAAAAGAATTAGAGTTTTTTACTAGTGGTAATTCTATTGAACCGATTAAGAGTGGTAAATATAAGGGAAATTTTTTAGTTTCAAAGCATAGATATCTTCATTATGGTGGAGGAGGCTCTTATGATCCGTATTTTGTTGTTTCACCTAAAGGGGAAGAACTTTTAGCTGTAAGTTCTAAAGAAGATTTTTATAATGGTAATTATTTTCATACAACCCAGGCCCAAAGAGATAATTTTAAAAAAGATGTAGAAAAATTCTATAATATTGAATTTCCAGAATCTGATATAAAAGGAGTAAAAAGAGTAGTTGAAAAAGAGAAAAAAGAAGGCGAAAGGATTTATTATAATCTTAGTTACCCAGAGTCTAAAAATAATAATTATCTTAGCGCTTTTGGTTTTTTAGGATGGGGGTTTGATAGAATAGTTGGCAAAATTATAAACCCTATAATATATGATGATTTTTTTGATGGGGTGTTAGTATATAATGATTATGAAGTTACTCTTTTAACTGATTCTTTGGTTAGTATAAGGTTTAATTTTTATATACGTCGAGCTGATAAATCTCATGGAATATATAAAACAGAAACTTTAAATTTTATACCAAAACCAGGCAGTGCTAGGGGCGTTCCTTTTGGTTATAAAGAAATTTTTAAAACTAATATTGATTATTTATCTGTTTTATCAGATATGGTTGAAAAAAAATTAGCAAATATATTAGAAAATAAAGATAAAGATTATGACAAAGAGTCAATAAAAAAAATAACAAATGTATGTTCTAATAATTTTAATAACTTTTATCTTTCAAAAAAATCTTTATTTATTGTTTTTAACCCAGATGAAGAAAATATGTTAGATGAAGTAGAGATAATAGAAATACCTTTTGATGAAATAAGAGAATATGTTGATCCAGAGATAAAAGATGTGTTGGGTTTAAGCTAGTTATTTTTGAGGGTTTTTGTATTTGGCTTTATAATAAAGATATTATTGAATTTTTTGGTAAATTATTATGAGATTTTTAAACTT
>CAZBSA010000009.1:0-16114 GCA_964494785.1 uncultured Gammaproteobacteria bacterium
TTTTTATCAAATTCATTTTCTTTAATATTCACTAAAACTTTCATAATTAATCAATCTTTTCTATTTTAATAGCATCTGTAGGACAGCTTTCAGACGCTGTTTGGCTGCATTCTAGTTTATCAACAGTCTTATTTTTTACACTTGCTTTGCCCTTTTCCATAGAAAAATTACTAGGACAAACCGCTTCACAGCTTCCACAACCTATGCAAGCCTCTTTATCAATTGTAACTTTAAATTTAGGCATAAAAATAACAATTATTTATTTTCTTCTTTAAAAGCCTTTTTTATTTTTTTAACATCTTGATCTAGTTCCTTTTTAGTTTTACCAACATCTTTAGCAGCTTCTTCTGCTTTTTTTTGTAAATCTTTTTTAATTTGATCAACTCTTTTTTTTAGCTCTTCCCTATTTTCCTCTCCAGTTTTGTCATTAAAATATTTATTGGCTAAACTTCCTAGAATAGCACCAAAAAAGCTTCCTTTTAAAAAATCTTTTAAACTCATAATATTTATATAATTAATTTTAATTATACTTTAATATTTTTAGAAGATCCATTAGACCAGCCTCCTAAAAGGTGTAAATGAATATGATCAACTACTTGACCAGCACCTTTACCGCAATTAAAAACTAATTTATAGCCTGACTTGTCTAGTCCTTTTTCTTTAGCAATCTCTTTAGCTCTCCAAATTAAATCCTTTATAAGAGAAGCATCTTCTTTCTTTAACTCTATAATGGACTTAATATGTTTTTTGGGCACTATTAAAATATGAACTGGGGCGCTAGGATTTATATCTTTAAAAGCAATTATCTTTTCTCCTTCATAAACTATATCAGCTTTTTGCTCTTTATTAATAATTTTACAAAATATACATTCTTGCATATTAATTATTTTAATTTTTATTTAAAGAAGGGTAAAAGTATTTTTTATTTTTCTTCTTTTTTGCCTTATCCCATTGAGCTAAAATATAAATTGCCTCAGTAGCAACCTTGCCCATTTTTTTCTCACCTACTTTTTTAAATTCATTGGTAATTAAATTGTCAAAAACCACACAAATTGAACCAGCTCTTAATCCGTAAAGTCCGGCCAAGGTTAAAAGACCAGCTGTTTCCATTTCAATATTTAAAACACCAGCTTTTTCAAAATCTTCTAAAACATTACTGTTATAAGATTGATTATAACCTTTAAAACCTGCTCTACCTTCTCCAATATAAAAAGAATCAGTTGAGGCTGTAACTCCTACATGATAAGTCACGTTTAATTTCTCACAAGCCTCTATTAAAGCTAAAACAACCTCATGATTAGCAAAGGCTGGATAAATTTCTTTGACATAATTTTTTGATAACCCCTCATCCCTTACCCCAGCTGCTGTAATAATCATATCTCCAGGCTTAATACCCTTTTGCAAGGCTCCAGTAGAGCCAGCTCTTAAAAAAGTATTTACTCCAATCCTAGCTGCTTCTTCTACAACTATACCAAGCGAAGGTGAGCCAATACCTGTTGAAGTGCAAGATAAGTTAGTATTTTTATATTTACCTGTTTCAGAAACAAATTCTCTATTTTTTGCTACTAATTTACTTTGATCCCAATTACTGCTAATTTTTTCAACCCTTTCAGGATCACCAGGCAGTATTAAATAGTTAGCCAAGTCTCCTTTGCCGCAAGCAATATGATATTTTTTATCTTGCTTATTAACTGGGTGTTTAGCTGTTGATTTAGACATAAAATTTTATTTTACTAAAACGCCTTTTTTAAATGGCTTAATTAAATTAACTTTTTTAATTTTATTAAAAAGATTCAAATTACTTTTAAAATAAACATTTATATAATTAGGTGTTTTACCAAGCCAATATTTTCCCTTTTTCTGCTCAAAAAGAACTTGAGCTGATTTTTTATTTTTTAAATAATTTTTTAATTCTTTTTTAAAAATTTTTTTGCCTAACAATCTTAGTTTTTTAGACCGTTTGTTTTTTACCTTAGGATTAACCTGCTTTTTAAAGCTAGCTGCTTTTGTGCCTGGCCTTTTTGAATACTTGAAAACATGAAGGTTAATAAATTTAGCCCATTTTACAAATTGATAGGTTTTTTGAAAATCTTTTTTTGTTTCATTTGGAAAACCCACTATAATATCAGTTCCAATACTAATACTTTTACTCTTTAACTTTTTAATAACTCCTTTTACTTGGTTAACAGAATAATTACGATTCATCTTTTTTAATATTTTATCACAACCAGACTGAACTGACAAATGAATATAAGGACAAATTCGCTTTTGGTTAGAGATAAAATCTATAAACTTATCATTTAAAAATGTTGGCCAAAGAGAAGAAATCCTAATTCTTGGAATATCAGTATTTTTTATAATATATTTTAAAAGGTCTAACAAACTATTGTTTTTGAATTTATAAAGGCTTAAATTAGCGCCTACTAAATTAATTTCTTTAAAACCTCTGCTTTTTAAATTATTAATTTCTTGAACGGTTTGATCTAAGCTTTTACTTTTTAATTCTTTTCTTAAAAAAGGTACTATACAATAGCTACAAAACTGATTACAACCATTTTGAATTTTTACCATAGCCCGATTTTTATTTTGACTATAGGGAGTAATTATTTTTGTTTTCTGCTTTTTAAAATTATAAACCTTTAATATTTCTTTTGTTAAATCACTTTTTTTCTTATTGGAAAACCAGGCTTCAACTAAAGAATTAATTTTCTTATTATTTTTTAGATTTTTTGTAAAACAACCAGCTACAATCAAATAAATATTAGGATATTGACGATTTATATTATATATCTCCTGTCTTAATTTTCTTTCTGCCCTTGCTGTAACACTACAAGCATTAATAACATAAATATCTGGCTTTTTCTCTAAAGGAACTATTTTAACACCTTTTTTTAATAATTCTTGTTTTATTTCTCTTGTTTCTGCTTGATTTAATTTACATCCAAAAGTTTTAAAACTTACTTTCATAACTTTTTATCTAATTCTTTCATTAATTTGGCCTGGTCTACTGTTTCTTGGTTACCAGTTTCCATGTTTCTTATTATAATAGTTTCATCTTTTGTTTCTTTTTCTCCCAAGATTAAAGTTATATCTACTCCTATTTTTTTAGCTTGTTTTAATTGAGCTTTTAAACTTCTCTTAGCAAAGTTTTTAGCTGGCAAATTACCTGCCTCTCTTAATTCCTTAAAAAGACTTAAAGCTCTTTGAGCTGCCTTGTCACCAACTTGAGCTAAAAATATTTTAGGAGCATGAGCTCCATAAGTTCTTATGTTATATTTTTTAGCATATTTGACTAATTTTTCCATGTTAATATTCCAACCAATAGCTGGAATTTCATCTTCTGCTCCTATATTTTCTAAAATTCTGTTGTGTCTTCCACCTTTACCTAAAACTACTTTTTCTCCGTCTTTTGTGTTTAAGCAAAACTGAAATACTGTTTGCATATTATAATCTCTGCCATCTACTAATAAGGGGTTTACTTTATAAGCAACATCAACTTCATCTAAAGCCTCTAAGACCCCAACAAAATGCTTTTTACAATCACTACATAAATGATCTACTAATTGAGGAGCATCTTCCATGATTTCCTGACAATCTTTATTTTCACAATTAAATAAACTTAAAGGATTTTTATTAAGATTTTTTTTGCATTTTTTGCAAAGCCAACGTTTTTTAGGTTCAAGATAATCCCTTAATTTTTTAACATATTTATGACGGCCCTTTTTACAACCTAAATTACTCACCTGAATACAAACATCAAATTTTAAACTATCAAAAATATAATAAGCTAAAGCTATAAGTTCTGCATCAATAATAGGCTGTGATGAGCCAATTACTTCTAAGCCAAGCTGATGCATTTCTTTTGGATCTTGACCTGGTCTTGACTCAAAAACAGAGCCAAGATAGAAAAACTTTTTTGCTTCTTCTAATTCTTTATCTAAATAACTCCGAGCTATAGAAGGAACAAAATCTGGCCTTAAACCTTTGCCCTTACCAACTGAAACGGTTTTAGAATCAAGGCAACGTGAAAAAAGTTCTTTTTTTTCAATCATAGGAACTCTAATTCTTTCAAAGCCATAATCTTTAACTAAAGCAAAGATTTTTTTAATAAAATAATGCCAATACTGATTATCTTCAAACAGTATATCATGTCCACCAGGTAAACCTTTAACTTTTGGTTTTTTTTCTTCTTCTTTGTCTTTGGGTGGTCTGCCTCTTTTTTTCTTAGTTTTCTTTTTGCTCTTTTTAGATTTTTTGCTTTTTTTACTTTTCTTTTTTGAAGATTTCTTTTTTTTATTTTTCTTTTTGCTTTTTTTAGAAGACTTCTTTTTCTTTTTTTTCTTTTTTTTGGATTTCTTTTTTGAAGCCATAATATATTTTAATTTAAAGCTTAATTACTTATATATTTATTGACCAATAAAACCTGCTTCTTTTAAAGGCCAACCCCTTAACCAAGCCTGACCTATAATGTTTTTTTCCTTAACTGGGCCAAAACTTCTAGAATCTAAGCTCATATTGCGATTATCTCCTAACATATAATATTGACCTGGTTCAAGCTTTTGATCAATTTTTCCTCGTGTTTGAGTGCCAGCATTTAAATACGACTCATTTAAAATCATTCCATCAGGGTGCTCTTTATTAAATATTCTTATTTTGTCACTTTTAATAACAATCCTTTCTCCTGGTAAGCCAACCACTCTTTTAATTAAATAATTATTATTATTTTTAGGAGAAATAAAAATTGCTACATCTCCTCTTTCAGGTTTATCAAGAATATAAGATATTTTATCAATAATTAAATAATCTTGATCATAAAAACTTGGTTCCATAGAAGGGCCTATTACATAAAAGGGTTGAAAAATAAATTTATGTATTGGCCAAACTATTAAAAAAGCTATAATGATAAGCTTTAAAAGATCAAATACAAAACTGAAAAAAGGAGAAAACTTTTTTTTCTTTTTTTTAATATTAAATTTTTGAGATATATTATTTTTTTTATTATTTAAAAAGTTAAGATTCATTGTCTTTTTTGTTTAATGCCATCTTTCGAGCTAATTTAGTAATTTTACTTTCCAAAGATCTAATGCGAATTGTTAAATAAAAAATAAAATAGAATAAAAGAATAAGAGAAAAATAAATTGCAACATCCACCCCTCGTCCTATTCCTAAAATTCTTGCCAAAAAGTTAATAGTCTCAGGATACAAAATTATACCCGCCACTAAAATCCAAAATAAAAGCCAAACTAAAAAATTAGCTAAACTTAATTCCTGGTGCTTAAATCTTAGAATAATGCGGGTAAGAATAATAACTATAAAAAATATTAAAAGAATTTGAAATAAAATCATATTATTTTATTTAAAAGTAGCCTTAAAAAAGTTTTAATACCTGTGATAAACCCTTGACTGGTTTTTCCTTTAGAAAGAGAATATTTAGTATAAATAGGACGAATTTTTATTTCCTTAAATTTTAAATTATGTTTTTTAACTTCCCCAAAAAACTCTGAAGAAACTTCCATTTTTTGACTTTTTAAACCCATATTCTTCAAAGCTTTTTTTGAAAAAGCCCGAAGCCCTGACTGGCTATCAGATGACCAAACTCCATAAAAAAGAAAAGTCACAACATTAGCAATTAAATTATAAAAATATCTTAAAAAAGGCATTTCAGCCAAGCCCTTTTTCATTCTTGAACCAATAACAAATTGATAACCTTTTTTAATTTCTTTGACTAATTTAGGCACTTCTCTTGGATTGTGTTGTCCATCAGCATCTAGGGTGATAACTACATCTGCTCCGAATTTTAAGGCAGCTTTAAAACCAGTTATAAGAGCCGCTCCCAAACCTAAATTAATACAATGTTTAAACACTTCTGCCCCTTGATTTTTAGCAATTATACTTGTCTTGTCATCTGAGCCATCATCTACCACAACCACCTTATCAGCATAATTAAGAGACTTTTCTATTACTTTAGCAATTGTTTTTTCCTCGTTAAAAGCAGGTATAACAATTATAGTCATAAAATTTTTATTTATCATATTTATCAGCCATTGGTTCTAAAAGAGTTCTATGAGCTTTTAAATATTCTATCATTTTTTCTAAGCCTTGATCTAAGCCTATCATAGGAAACCAATCCATGGTTTCTTTAGCTAAACTAATATCAGGAATACCAAGCGGCCTCATAAAATCCAATGGTTTTCTAAATTGAATTTCAGAATCGGAGCCAGTCATTTCAATAATCTTTTTTGCTAAATCAACTAATTTGTGAGATTTATCACTACCAATATTAACTGGGCCTGATTCATCTGATTTCATAAGCCTTACAAGTCCATCTATTACATCGTTTATATAACAAACTGAAGTAGAAAAGTTTTTATCTCCATATATAACTAATGGTTTCCCAGTTAAAGCCTGAAGTCCAAAATCAGGAATCATCTGACCATCAAGCATTGGTTGACGGGGTCCATAGGTTCTAAAAATTCTAGCTATTTTAGCGTCTAAGCCTTTTAAAGCTTGCCTATAAGTAACAACAGCTGTTTCAGCAAATCTTTTGCCTTCATCAAAACAAGCTTGTTTTCCAATAGGGTTTACTCGTCCATAATCTGATTCTTTAAAAGGGGTTTCTCTTTTTCTGCCATAAATAACAAAAGATGATGCCAAAAGAAATTTGGCATCATAATGCTTGGCTAACTCTAACATATTTATAGTTCCCAAAGAATTCGTGTATAAAGTTTGAAGTTTAAGGTCATCAAACTCTTTAGCAGAAGTTGGTACTGCTAAATGATAAATTTCTTGAATTCCATAAATATCTAATTGAAAATCATTAAGTTCAGGAAAATCATCAAACCTAAAAGGTTTATTAATATCTTGTTTAATAAATTTAAAGTTTGCTTTTTGAAGAAAGGGTTTTATATTTCTAACATCACTTTTACCTTCTAAAGAATCCATACAAATAACTTTTTTCCCGTCTTGCAATAATCTTTGGCAAAGGTGAGAACCTATAAAGCCAGCCCCTCCTGTCACTAATATACAATCTTTATCTGGATTATAATATTTTTTACCCTTTTTTCTTTTAAAGATAGAAAAAAGATTACTAAGGCTCATAAAGTTTAAATTAAATTTTTAAGGTAAGGTTATTTAGACCTTTTTTTTATTTAGCATGGTGAGGCCAATCTTTCCTTTGTCCTTTTTAATTACTTTCACCTTAACTATATCTCCTTTACTTACTACATCGCTTGGATGCTTAACATGGCCTTTAGCCATTTCGCTAATATGAACTAAACCATCTTTACCAGGAGTAATTTCAACAAAAGCTCCAAAATCCGTTATACCTACTACTTTCCCTTTAAACTGATCACCAATTTCTACTTCTTTTACAATGCTTTTCACTGTTTCTTCAGCTTTTCTCAAATCTTCTTTATTAGCAGAACTAATATACACTGTTCCATCATCTTCTATATCTATTTCTACTCCATAATCATCAATGATTTTATTGATCATTTTACCACCAGGGCCAATTACATCACCAATTTTTTTAGGAGCAATTTCAAAAACAGAAATCTTAGGAGCAGTTTCGGCTAAATCTTTTCTAGGCTTAGAAATAACACTTTTCATCCTTTTTAGAATTCTTCTTCTAGCTTTTTTAGAGGCAGGAAAAGTTTTTTCAACTACCTCAAATGGTAAACCCTTTGATTTTGTATCCATTTGAACAGCTGTCACCTTATCTAGAGTTCCAATAATCTTAAAATCCATGCCCCCAGGACCATCTTCTAAGTCTTGCATATCTGTAATTATTTTATATCTTTTAAAACCACCATCTTTTTTCTCCTCAGAAGCAATTCCCATAGCTACTCCAGCAACTGGTTCTGAAATAGGAATACCAGCATCCATAGCAGCCAAAACAGACCCGCAAGCAGAAGCCATAGAACTTGAACCATTAGAAGACATAACTTCAGAAACTATTCTTATAGTATGAGGGAAGTCCTCTAATTTTGGTAAAACAGGCTCAATCCCTTTTTCCACTAAAGCCCCGTGTCCAATTTCCCGCCTTGAAGCAGAACGTAAATAACTTGTCTCACCTACTGAATAAGGTGGGAAGTTATAATGATGTAAAAATCTTTTTTTACCAGATTTTTCCATGGTATCTAAATACTTTTTCTCATCAGTCCCGCCTAAAGTAACAATAGAAAGAACTTGAGTTTCTCCTCTTGAAAAAAGACCAGAACCATGAACTTGAGGTATAGTTTTAACCTCAGCAGATAAAGATCTTACCTCATCTAAATCTCTTCCATCAATTCTTTTATCATGATCTAATATTGCCCTAGATACTTCTTTGCAAACTAATTTGTATACATAACCAGCTGCTTTTTCTCTTTTATCTCTTCCAATATTCTCATCTAATAGTTTTTTTTCTAATTCATCCTTAATCTTTTGAGAAGCGCTTACTCTTTCTGCTTTTGTTTTTAATGGGTGATCAAAAAGATAATCTGAAGCTTTTTCTTGAACAAATTCTTTAGTCATTTCTTTTAACTCTTTGGATGTAGGAGTTTTTTGATCATTACTTTTATCTTTGGATAAATCTATTTTTTCTTTGCCAATCTTTTTTTGAATTTTTGCAATAAAGTCTAGAATTTTTTCAGATTTATCAAGTCCAAATTTAATAGATTCAACTACTTTTTCGCCTTTAATTTTATCTGCTTCTCCTTCAGTCATAATTAAGCGATTGTCTCTGTTACAAACTATCATGTCAAGATCACTTATTTTTCTTTGATCATAGGTTGGATTTAAAATCCAGTTTTTATCTGAATCTCTACCCACTCTTACACCAGCAATTGGACCATCCCAAGGAATATCAGAAATAGAAAGAGCAATAGAAGCTCCCCAAAGTCCAACAATATCAGCATCATTTTTTTGATCTACTGAAAGAGGAGTTAAAATTACTTGAACCTCACGTCTCGTATTCTCATTAAATAAAGGTCTAATTGAACGATCAATTAGTCTTGCAGTTAAAACTGCTTCTTTAGGAGGTCTAGTTTCTCGCTTTACAAATCTAGACCCTTTTATTTTACCGGCTGCATAATACTTTTCTTCAAAATCTACCATTAAAGGGAAATAATCAAGATCTTTTTTATCTCCCATTGTAGCAGTAGCTAAAACAGTAGTTTCTCCGTATTGAACTATGCAATTGCCGTTTGCGTTTTTGGCTATTTTATCAACCGTTACAGTTAATTTTTTGCCGCCTGTTTCTGTACTAAATGTTTTCATAATTTAATCTTTTTTTTAATTTTACTTACTTAATTAATTACTTTTTTTTGTTTTTTTTGTCTTTTTTATTAAAAACTTTTTTTTGCTTTTCCCAAGATCAACAAAATCATCCACTGCACTAATTAGCTTAGAAGAAGTTGTTTTTTTAAAACCCATAAGTTCAATTTTACAACCTTTATTTTCTCTTAAATAATAAACTGCAGGTAAAAAGTCTCCATCGCCCGTTACTAAAACCACAACATCTAAACTATTAGCAAGTTTTATTGCATCTATTGCCATACCTACGTCCCAATCTGCTTTTTTCATACCTCCGGGAAAAATTTGTAAATCTTTAACCTTTAATTCAAAGCCTTGTTTTGAAATTACATCAAAAAAGTGTTGTTCTTCTGGTGTATCTGACCTTATTACATAGGCAATAGCGCGAATAAGTTGTCTATTTCCTACTGCTTGGGAAAGAACAGTTTTAAAATTTACATTAGAATGGTAGAGATTGTTTGCAGAATGATACATATTTTGAACATCTACAAAAACCCCTACTCTTTGATTTTTATATTTCATAAAACTATTTTTTATTCTTTTTCTTAATCTTAGCAATCATTTTTTCATGAAGTTCAGGATCTTTAACTTTTAAATATTTTAAAAGCTTTCGACGTTTATTAATTTTTTTAATAAGACCCCGACGAGAAGAATGATCATGAATATTTCTTTGTAAATGTTTTGCTAAGCTTTTTATTTCTTTATTTAAAGATAAAATCTGAGCTTTTGTTGAGCCAGTATCATTTTTATCTTTCTTTTCTTTTTTTTCGTCCTTTTTTTTCTTTTTGTTATCTTGTTTTTTTGATTTTTTAGCCATAATTTTATTATTTTTTATTACTTAATTGCTTTAAAAAATTATAACATAAGTTAGATATTATAACAACCCCTTAAATTAATTAGTTATAGATACAATTTACAAGAAAAAACAACAATTGACTAAATCAATTTTTTAAATTATAATATAATTAAAGCTATTTAGAAAAAATACTTTAAAAGACTTAAAAAATATAATTTGTCTTTAACTTTTATGCCAAGTGAAGTAAAAAATTATATAAACGATTTTTTGGAATATTTAGAGATTGAAAAAGGATGCAGTCAATTAACAGTTAGAAATTATAGTTTTTATTTAAACCGTTTTGTAGATTTTGCTGATATTGAAAAAATAAAAGATATTAATTATAATATAACTAGAAAATTTAGAATTTGGCTATCTAGAAAGAAAAATAAAAGGGGTGATACTCTTTCAAAAAAAACTCAAAACTATCATCTTATTGCTTTACGGGTTTTTTTAAAATACTTAGCTAAAAGAGATATAAAAACCTTATCTCCAGAAAAAATAGAATTAGCTAAAACAGAAGAAAGACATATTAGCTTTTTAGAAGGCAAAGAATTAGAAAGACTACTCCAAGCCCCTTTAAAAGCAGACCAAAAAGAAATAATAACTCTGAGAGATAAATCTATATTAGAACTTTTGTTTTCAACCGGCTTAAGAGTTTCTGAGGCCTGCAGATTAAAAAAAGAAGATATAAACTTAGATAAGAATGAATTTGCTGTAAAAGGAAAAGGTCAAAGATGGCGAGTAGTTTTTTTATCAGCCCAGGCAAAAGAATGGCTTAAAAAATACCTTAAAAAACGTAATGATACTGACCCTTGTCTTTTTGTAAGGCATGACAGGGCTAGACAAAATGATGATAATATTGGAATATCACCAAGATCAGTTCAAAGATTAGTAAAAAAATATGCAAAAATAGCTGGTTTAACAAAAAAGGTAAGTCCTCACACCCTAAGACACTCTTATGGTACCGATCTTTTAATGGGTGGGGCTGACATAAGATCAGTCCAAGAATTATTAGGTCATAAAGATATCACTACAACCCAAATATATACCCATGTAACTGATAAAAGATTAAAACAAGTTTACGATTCTTTTCACGGTAAATCAAGAAAAAAAGATAAAAAAAATCAAAAATAAAAAAGCCCCCATAGTTCAACGGATAGAACGAGGGATTTCTAATCCCTAAATGTAGGTTCGATTCCTGCTGGGGGTATATTTTTTTATTTAAATTTTAAAAAAACGGCGAGCCTTCATAATAATAATCTAACTCTACTGGATCTACTTCTGTAATTTGAGAAAAATTAAAATTCATTTCGCCTAAAACCTCAGGTGTAGTAACCCATCTTTTTGTGTCTTCACTTATATAATAAACCTTTGAATCATTTTTGGCTTTTAAAAGCTTAGCATCTGGTATAGCATTAACTAAACCCGAGCTTAAATTCACTACATTGCCATAACCTCCATATAAATGTAAAACATCTGGATTAAGAGCATGCCTTTTAAAACCATTAGACAATATATATATTTTTGGACCATTTGCTTTTTTAATAAATTTTAACTTAGGTGAAGTTAAATAATTTTTAACATATACTTTGTCCCAGCTGCCTCCTACTGAATAAAAAATTTCTGGGGTTCTAAGCCAAACCCTTTTTCCGGCTACTTTAAGATAAACTTTAGTATCTCCTTTTTTTCTTACAAAAGTTCCCCCTGAAAAATAAACATTATTGCCTGAATCGCCATTATTATCTCCAAACTCGCGTAAATAAGTTGGCTCATCTCCAGCTACATTATGAGGATCATGATATAAACAATAATGATAAGCACTACAATCTACTCCAGCTGCCATACCATGCCAAGAATCCTCTAAATAAGAAGAAGAAAACCCTTTTGTCTCAAGTTTTGTCCATAAAATATAATAAGAACCAATACTATTTGTCAAATAACCATATTTATATTCTGTAGAAACGTCTTCTACTTGGTCAGGAAATCTCCAAAGATAATTTCCCCCCATATGTTTAGAGGCTGAGTCAAGAATGCTCCTTAAAATACTCCATTGGTCATCTTTTTGATCTTTATTTAAGTTTACCACAGGATAATGACCAAAATCTTCATAATAATCTGCTAAAAGATCTTTAACTTTATTTAGGTCATAAGCTTTTCTATAATCGCGCCTTTTTTTAGCTTTTTGAGATTCATTTCTTAATTCCCCCTTAAGGGTTAAGCTTTTTAAAATAGGGGTAACATTTGTATTATCAGTGCTTAAAAACAATTTTAACTTAATTTCTTCAACAGAACCACCATAACCTAAATTCATAAATTTTCCCATTTCTACCCTATTACCAAAATTTATACGATGCTCTTTAATTTGATCTTTTGCAATGACATAACAAAAAATAGTTGTACCAGCTGGTAAAATAGAATCAGCTGTAATAGTTAAATATTGTATATCTTCATGAAAGTCTATATTCTTTGTCCAAACAACAGCTGAATTATTATAAGCTCCAGCTTGGCCCGGCAACCTGACCTGTCCATTATTAATTTGAGCTGTTGTCCTATCTTGATTAACTCTATAACCACTAAAACTAATTTCTTTTACTTTTATTTCAGTTGGACCGCTAAGTGCAAAAATACCCCTAGCTGTTAAAAGGAGTAAAGATATAAAAATAATTATAAATACTAAAACTTTCTTTTTTTTCATATAAAAAAAATAAACCTTATTTAATATTAATTTAAGCATAAATTTAGAGTTTTGTCAAGCTTAATATATTAAACAAAGAGTATAATGACTTGTTTTAGCTGGTTGATAAAAGATTTTTTTATTTTTACAAATATCAGATTCTTCTAAATACTTATGATTCTTTCTGCGATCTGGATTTAAAAGTAATAAAATAGGTTTAACTTTTTCAATTTCTTTTGCCTTTTGAATAGTATTTATAAAGCTAGAATTAATTTCAGTTAATTTAATATTAGGAAATTCATTTTGATATAATTTAAAATAATCCATAGGAAAACCTAAATCATAAACATTTAAAAACATAAGTTGATTATTTTTACCGTGTTTTTGTAAAAAACTTTTAATATTATTTAAAGCAAAGCCTGAGCTCCAAAAATTAATAAAATTCTTATTATCTACCTTAGTCCAAAAAAAATTAAGTGGCTGAGTAACGCGTAAAAAGGACTGGGCTAAAGGTAATATAAAAACCATTAAAATTAATAAGGAAATAATATATTTTTTTTGAAATCTATTTAAGATATTTTTAAAAGAATATCCAGCTAAAATAATTAAGTAAGGAACCCCTATGAGAAAAAATCTAGTATAAAGCGTTTTAGCAAAAAGAGTAAAAAACAAAAAAGGCGCAATGCCCCAAAAGTAGAGCCAGTAAAGCTTGGTCTTTTTTTTATTATTTAATGCTTTCTTTGTTAATAATGGCCAAATTAAAAGAAAAACGACAATCGGAGTAATATAAAAACCAAGGGTTTCAATCAAAACTTGGGCATTTTTTCCAATATTAGAAAAAATATTAAATGAAAAAAAACTACCTGCTTTATTTAAAAAAATAAATTTATATTTTTCTGGAATAATTAACTTAAAGCTAAAATAACTAATAAAAAATGAAAAGACAATGCCAAAATTAACAATTAACCAATTTTTAATGCTAGAATTATTTTTCCAAGCAAAAACATTAAGCGATAAAATGGCTGCTCCTAAAAATAAAAAAGAGGTCTGTTTTAAAATAGCCCCTATTAAAAATAAACCTGTTAAAAAAATAAAATATATTATTTTTTTAGCCCAATCATTATAATTCTTAATTTCTTTTTTTGTAAAAAACCAACTAAAAATAAAGATTAAAACACCTAAAATAGAAACAAAAACATCAACTAAAACCATTCTTTGATAAACTACTAAAAATGGTAAAACCGAATAAAAGCTGGCTGTTAAAATAGTTATTAAAAAAGATTTAAATAATATATAACTTAAAACACATATTAAAATAAAACCTAAAATAGCAGTTATGCCAGATGTTAATCTTCCAGCATATAAGGGTTGATTAAAAACCTTTAAGCCCGGCACTAATAACCAATAATGAAGAAATGGTTTTCCATCAGACAAAGAAATAAACTTGTTTTGACTAAAATCTTTTTCTATAGATTGAGCCCAATTTAAATAAATTGCTTCATCATTAAAAATAGCTAAAGTATCAAGATTATAAAACCTAAAAAAACAAAATACTAAAAATATTACAAAAAGAAAAATTAAAAAACCTTTTTTAGTCATATTAAAATTAAAATCATTTTTATTTATACTTTTATCTACAAATTTACTATTATTTAGTATAATCTTTTTATGAATTTCTTTCAATTAAAGGCTCAAAAAAATCATGCCTTATATAACAAGCATGATTTCTTTGTTAAAAACTTATTTTATTTATAAAAAAAATAGCAGGGGCGGGAATTGAACCCGCGACTGGTGGCTTATGAGTCCACTGCTCTACCACTGAGCTACCCTGCCAAATATAAATTAAATGGTAGCGGGGGTAGGATTCGAACCTACAACCTCCAGGTTATGGGCCTGGCGAGCTGCCGTTGCTCTACCCCGCGTTTATCTATATATAATTATAAAAAAAATAAATTAAAAGTCAAGCCTTAGATTTTTTAAAAAACAACAAAATCCTTTTAGCTAACAAGCTTGAAAAAGCAGCCACGATTATACCAGCAATTATATCAGTCAAAAAATGAACTCCAGTAAAAATTCTACTAATACCTATCAAAAGTGCTAAAATAATAAAAATTCTGCCAATTTTTTTATTATCCAGCCAAATCACAAAAGCTATTACAAATGCAATTGCAGTATGGTCAGACGGAAAACCAAAATCAGGGGAAGAAACGGGAAAAAAACGAGTAAATTGGATAATATCTTTGTATAAAACAAATGGCCTTAGTCTTTGAAAAATTACTGTAATAATATAATTAAAAAAACCAACCAAAAAAACACCAGTTATTATTTTTAAAATAATAGGCTTTACTTTCTTTTGTTTTAATAAATAAATTAAAATCACTAAAAAAGGTAATGCTATAATCATAAAATCTGAAAAAACAACAATCAAAACATCTAAAGCAAAATATTGTCCTAAACAATGATTTAAAGTTTTTACAATAAAATAATCCATTAATCTCCAATTAATTTAATAATAATATCTCTTTTACGAGAACGATTATCAAAATCACATAAAACAACTTGTTGCCAAGTACCTAAGCTAAGCTTCTTACCTTTAAAGGGAAGACTTAAACTAGGGCCTATTAAAGAAGCCCTTAAATGAGAAAATCCATTACCATCACCCCAGGCTTTATTATGATGATATTTTTTTTCTTTAGGAATAAGTTCTTTAATAAAATCTTGAAAGTCTTTTACTAAATTTGGTTCATATTCAATCGTAGTAATTCCAGCTGTTGAGCCAGTAACAAACACTAAAGCTATTCCATTTTTAATTCCTGAATCTAAAATACCTTCTTTAATATTTTCTGTAATATTAATTAAATCAGCAAAACCTTTGGTAGAGAATTGTAAGTTTTTTTGATATATCATAAATAAATTATTTAAAAAAATGTTGCCACCATGCTTTTATATTAGAAAATTTTTCTTGTAAATAATTTTTTTTGTTTTTTGTTTGATCATTTTCTTTTTCTTGATTAAAAATAATAACTTTTTCACCTGGTTTTTGTAATCCAAATTGATTACGAGCAGCTTTTTCTTTAAAATACTCACTTTTAGCAATTTCTATTTGACTGGCCAGATTCTTATTTTCGCTTTCAATTTCTTGAATCTTTTCATTATAATAATTTGATTGTTTATTTAAAACTAAGCGCTGTTTAGCTACCTTAATTAAAGAAACAAAAACAACAATTAAAATAAGTATTAAAACATAAAAAAGATATTTAGAATTAAATAAATTTTTAATAAAATTTGCTTGTTTTTTCATAAACTTA
>CAZBSA010000010.1:0-8272 GCA_964494785.1 uncultured Gammaproteobacteria bacterium
GGCCTAGATATTGCTAAGCTCACCGCATTTTTAAATGATTTTCGAGAATTAAAACAAACAGAATAATTAAATAGATTTTTGCGGTAAAACTAGAAAATTTTTTAATTCATAAATATTACGATTTGTGAAAGTATGGCATTTTATGATGAAATGTCTATTCTCGGAAGCTATATATTGCCTATACTGCTAGTAGAAATGTTGTTGAGGTGGAAATATACTTGAAGATTTTAAAAACCTAGTAAAATTGTAGAGAATAAAAAATTGGATATATATAAATTAAAATTATGGAATTTGAAACAAATTTTTCACCTGAGAAAGGTAAAGAAAAAAATAAAAATAACAAAGAAATAAAATGGAAAGAAATTGTAGATAATCTTAAAAAATTGGAAGATAAATTAGGTATGAAAATAGATGAGGGAATTAAAGAAACTGTGGCAGCTTTTAAAGTGCATGGATTTCCAACCAATCAATCGTGCGAAGGCCACATTGATAAAGAGCACGGAACAGAATATCCTTGGGTAGAAGTTTATCCTCCCTTAGATAAAAACCCTAGTGAAATGAGCAGCGAAGAAAGAGAAGAATTGAAAAATGAAAAGAAAAAATACAGAAAAGAAATGACGGATCTTTTGGCTGAGTTTTATCAAGATAGAGATACACAATTTGAATATATGCTCAACTTTAAGAATGTTGGCTATGGTTTTAGAATTCAGAGCACAGGTGCAGAGAATTCAGCAGTTATCAATAGTCATAAGATAGAAAAACGTTATGAAAAAATGAAAAAAGAGATGCAGGATTTTACTAAATTCTTAAAAGAAAAATATTTTGAAGAAAATTAAAATAGATATACTACATTCTAAATGGAGTCTATCTAGTTAATTATGGTTTTCTACTAAATGCTAAAGCCCTGATAAGGAAAAAATGGATGCTTATCTTTTGAGTGTGTTTGGGGTAAAAATAAAATTATAAGATTAGGGCGTAATAGTTAAGTTTATTAAACAATTTATATGATTTTTTTAAAGCATATTAAATAAATGTTTTATTCATCTTTTTTAAATATGAACAGAAAAATTTCATTTTTAGTAATTAGTCTCTTATTTATCTTATTAATTCCGCGGGTTTCGCAAGCTACAGCTGGTTATATGGGCAGGATTATAAATAAAGAAACCAAAGAATGTAGCTATTTTTTTGCTGGGGATGAATGTCAAAAATGTGAAATACCAAAAGGCTGGGAACTTTATCCAAATAGTGATAAATGTCCTAAAGGATATAAGGAGACAGAGTTAGATGTTGAGTGTCATATTCGTGACTGGAAAGCTTTTACTAAAAATCAATGTGCTGGTTTTATTTCAGGAAGATATGGTATTTATTACCAAATTTTATCAATCATTTTAATTGGATTAATAATTTTAGGTTTAGTTTCATTAATAATTTTTATAAAAAATAAATATAAAAATAATGTAAAATAATTAATATTGTACTTAATAAATTAATTTATAATTTTATGGAAAAAAATAAAAAAGAAAAAAGTATGCCTCTTTTAGGCGATAAGTTTCCTAAAATGACGGTTAATACTACGCAAGGAAAAATTAAGTTACCAGATGATTTTTCTGGTAAATGGTTTGTTCTTTTTAGTCATCCAGCAGATTTTACACCAGTTTGTACTACAGAATTTGTTGCATTTCAAAAAAGATACCAAGAATTCAAAGATCTAAACTGTGAGCTTATTGGTCTTAGTGTAGATCAAGTATTTGCCCATATTAAATGGGAACAATGGATTAAGGAAAATCTAGATGTTGAAATTCAATTTCCTATTATTGCAGATACGGGGTCAGTTGCAAAAACACTTGGCCTTATTCACCCTGGTAAAGGAACAAATACTGTTAGAGCTGTTTTTGTAGTTGATGACAAAGGACAAATTAGAACAATCCTTTATTATCCACAAGAACTAGGAAGAAATATGGATGAAATTGTAAGAATTGTTAAAGCTTTAAAAAAAGCAGACAAAAATAAGGTTGCTATGCCTGCTAATTGGCCTAATAATGAATTGGTAAAAGACAATGTCATTGTTCCGCCAGCTGGAAGTGTTAAGGAAGTAGAAAAAAGAAGGAAACAAGAAAAAGATGGAAAAATTAAATGTTATGATTGGTGGCTTTGTCATAAAAGCTTAAAAGATTAAAAATAAAAGGTATTTTATCAAAGGGGAGAAAATTTTATTTCTCCTCTTTTTATATATAATTTTTTGTAAAATACTATATTTTATTGTATAATAAGACTTGAAAATAAAATCGTATTTTATGAATAAAAAAATATTAAAATCTCACAATTTAGTAAAAGTTTCAGATATAAATAAAAGTATTAAGTTTGATCTTCGCTATGCTAGTAAAAATAATTTTACTAAGAAAAAATTATATAAAAAATCAATCTGTCTTTTAAGGGAAAAGACAGCCCAAGCTTTATCTAGAGTAGCTAAAAGTTTAAAAGAATATAATTTATTTCTTTTAATATGGGATTGTTATAGACCGCCATCTATTCAAAAACAATTAAGGCAAGTATTTGATAATGAATCTCTTGTGCCCAAAGTTTCTAATCATTCAAAGGGGATAGCTGTTGATTTAACTCTTTGCAAAAAAGATGGCACTCCTCTTAAAATGCCGACTGGGTTTGATGATTTTTCTAAAAAAGCAGAGTCTGGTTTTATGGACATTTCTCAAGAAAAAATGAAAAATAGAGCATTGTTAAGAAATGTTATGGAAAAACAAGGTTTTAAACAATCTAAATTAGAATGGTGGCATTTTGATTATTTAGGCATTGAAAATCCTAAAGTTATTAATTTAAAAATACGATAATAAAATTTTAATTTAAATTTATGTTTCATAAAAAACCTAACAAAGAAACTAATAGGGGGTTTTTAAGAGAAAATACTCAGTCAGATGTTAAGGGTAACAATAATCAAGATGATTTCTTTGAAAATAATAGTTCTAATTCTCAGGCTAAAAATAAATTCAATTTTAAAACAGTCTTAATTATAGTTTTAGCTGTTTTGATTATTGGAGGTGGTTATTTATTTTATTATGAAAAAGGGCAAGCAATGTTTTTGTCTTGGAAAATGAAATGGGGTCTAATCAGCAAAACTGATAATTACTACACTAAAGCTAATTTAAATATAGATTTAGATAATATAGCCCTAAAAAAGGGAGATATTAAAACTCCTTTTATGCCAGATACTGACAAAATAAAAAAGGCTAGTTTTGGAATACAAGGGGAAAATACTGTCATAGGTAATGATTTAGAAAGCCTTATTCATTTAGATCTAGATATTGGCAAAGAATTAAATATTGATTCAAGAATTAAAAAAATAGGGGAAAAATTTTATTTACGCCCTGAAATATATGGTTTAAATGATTTTATTCCATTTATACCTATATCTGATTCTGATATAGGAGAAGACTGGATTTTATTAAATTCTAAAGACAAAGATAAAGATATTTCAAATATAGCACCTTTGCCCTTTTTAAATCTTGGGCAATCCCAAGTTAGTATATTAAATGTTGATTTACAAAATAAATTTTCTAAGTTTTTTAAAGGAATAAAAAAAGATAAAATTTTCTCTATTCATGATCCTCATAAGACAAAAACCATTCAAGGGGAAAAATTAAAAGAAATAAAATATACCATTAAAGAAAATAAGATTAATGACTTAATACTCCTTGCTATAAATACTTTTTCTAAAAATGAAAAAACAATTAAGCAAAATGAAAAAGAATTTACTAAATATTACAATAATAATCCAAAACAATGGGATAATTTAGAAAAATTAATTAAAAGCCTAGATTTGAGTGTTTGGGTTAATTTAAAAACCAAGCTTATTAAAGGAATTGAGGTTGATCTCAAAGATTTTTCTTTAAATATAGCTGACTTTTCATCTGATATTGAAGTATCTTTTTCAGTTTTAACAAAAGATATTAAAGAAAAAGAGATTTTACCCCCTAAAGAATACATATCTTTAAAAGAGTTTGTTAAAAAGTTTCAAAAACAAGCTGCCCCTGTGCAAAAAGAAAATGATAATGTGAAACAAAATAAAAAACCTGACTGGTCAGTTGATTTTCACCAATATGAACATAATGGTACTATTTTAGCTGGTGTTTTTAAAAATGGTAAACAAATTGGCAGTGAAACAGATATTATAGCAGCTTTTTTAAATGATGATTGTATTGGGATCCAGCAAGGCATGCGTTTTCCTATGCAAGATGAAATCATTTTTTACCTTATGGTATATGGTAATAAGGAATCTAGTGATGAGATTAATTTCAAATACTGGGATGCTGATGAAGATAAAATATATAATTTAGATAACAAAAAAATAACCTTTTATCCTGACATGGAAAAAGGAAGCTTAGATCCTTATAACCCCCTTGTTTTAAATATAGAGTCTAATAATAAAGATAATGACAAAAAACAGAATAATAAAAAATCCCAATTAAAAGGTACTAGTTTATTATTAGATAATATTCAAGTTAGTTCTGGCGAGAGCTTTTCTGTACCTATTAAAGTTAATAATATGGTGGATATGCAGGGTTTAAATATTACAGTAAAGTTTGACCCTAATGTTATTCAATCTAATGGAGCTACTTTAAAAGAAGGTACAATGTTAGAATCTAGAGGATCTACTGGTAAAGCTGAAGTTTCAAAGCGATCAGGAGAAATTATATTAGGTTATGCCACTGCTTATTCAGTAACTGGTAGTGGAAAAATAGCTTATCTTGAATTTAAGGCTATTGGTAAAAGTGGAGATAAGAGTGATTTAAAATTTAGTCAAGCAATTTTAAATGAAACAAGTTATCTTGATAAAGCAATACATGGAAGTATTGAGATTAAATAAAAATTTTTATTATATTTAAAAAATAAATTTCAAGTTTTATATGAAATTTATTCATGAATTAAGAAAAATTAAAAAGAGTCTTTCACATCGAGACCCATTAATTAAAATAATGGTGTCTAAAGATAATATTCTTCACAATTTTAAAGAATTTAAAAATCAGGCTCCAGAAAATGTTAAAGTTAGCCCTGTTTTAAAAAGTAATGCTTATGGCCATGGTTTAAAAGAAATAGCTAGTATGTTTAAGAATCAGGACAATCCATTTTTGGTAATTGAATCTTTGTTTGAGGCTGAGGCTTTAAGAAATTATGGTATTTCTGATAAAATACTGTTAATTGGTTATTTTAGGCCTGATATGATTAATCATAAAATTAAAAATGTTTCTTATTTAATTACAAGTATTGAACAATTAAATGAGATTAATAAGATTATTAAAAAAAAGGCAAATATTCATTTAAAAATTGATACTGGTATGAGAAGACAGGGTGTTTCTATTAATAGTCTTAATAAGGTTATTAAAATTATAAAATCGAATAATAAAATTTGTCTTGAAGGGGTTTGTTCGCACTTATCAGACGCTGATAACAAGGATGATTCCTTTACACTTAAACAAATTGAAAATTGGAATAATATAGTTTCTCAGTTTAAAAAAGAATTTAATAATATTAAATATTTTCATTTAGCTGCTTCTTCTGGTATTGGATATTTAAATAAGATTTCTTCTAATTTAATGAGAGTAGGTATTGGTCTTTATGGCTTTAACATGTCAGCAAAAAAGAAACTTGACCTAAAGCCAACCCTAAGAGCAGAAACTTTAATTACTACTATTAGGAGATTAAAACCAGGTGATTGTGTGGGATATAATGCAACTTTTCAAGCAAAAGAAAAAATGATTTCAGCTACTATGCCTTTTGGTTATTTTGAAGGATATGACAGGCGTTTGTCTAATAAAGGTTTTGTAAAATATAAAGATAAATTTTGCTCTGTTCTAGGAAGAGTTAGCATGAATATTACCTCTTTTAATATAAGTAATACTGAGGCTAGGGTAGGGGACAAAGTTATAGCAATAAGTGACAATCATAAGGATAAAAATTCTGTTTTAAATATATCAAAGATGTGTGATACAATTCCTTATGTTATATTGGTAAATATTCCAAAACATCTTAAAAGAATAGTTTATTAAATTTTAAAAATATTATTAATGAGATTATGGTCTATTCATCCTAAATATCTTGACCAAAAAGGCTTGGTTGCTTTGTGGCGAGAAGCCCTTTTAGCAAAAAAGGTATTAAAAGGGAAAACAAAAGGATATAAAAATCATCCTCAATTAATCCGATTTAAAAAAGCCAAAGATAGTTTAGGTGCTATTAATTTTTATTTATCAGCAGTATGGCAAGAATCTAAAAAAAGAAACTATAGTTTTAATAAGAGTAAAATTAATTTTAATCGTGAAACTGAAAAGATTAAAATAAACAATGATCAACTATATTACGAATTTGATCATCTTTTAAAAAAATTAAAAAAAAGAGATTATAAAAAATATAAAGCAATTAAAAACCCTAAAACAATAATACCTCATCCAATTTTTAAAGTAGTAGATGGAAAAATTGAAGATTGGGAAAAATTATAAAAAAGCAGTGGCTTTAAACCACTGCTATTTAAATTATTCATCTGTGGGAAGTATTTCACGAAGCGTATCATCAACAACACCTAGGCTTTTAAGGGCTGAATATAAGGGTTTACCGTTTTGAAGCTTTCTTTTTATCAAATTATATTCTCCGTTTAAACAATCTTTTTGAAATTCTTTTGTTTCTTCTTCTTTAATAGTAAAATCAGCACCTTGTTTTAAATTATTTAAACGACCCGAGTTTGCTACCTTACATTTTATTACAGGAATAGTTTCTGTTATCTCGGCAATAAATTCGTAATTTGGCATTGTTGAAATTTCTATGATAATATGGCTTCCTTTTGTAAGAATCATCTTATCCATTTTTCCTCCTTATAAATTATAATTTATTTTTATTATGAATCAATTTTAACATTTTGTCAATTTCTTATTAAGAATTATAAATTAATATAATTTAGGGTTTAGTTTTTAAATTAAATATGTTATTATAAAATACAAAGGTTTTTAAAAATTATTAATAAAATTATTATGAATTTAAAAAATAAAGTAGCTATAGTCACTGGTGCTAGACGCGGAATTGGTAAGGCAATAGCTTTAGAGCTTGCTAAAAAAGGAGCCAGTGTTGTTGTATCTGACATTAATTTGGAAGAACAAAAACAAGTAGTTGAAGAAATTAAAAATTTAGGTCAAAAAGCATTAGCTATTAAAGCTGATGTGACCAGAAAAAAAGAAATTAATAGTATGATTGAAAAAACAATCAATGAGTTCGGACAAATAGATATTTTAGTTAATAATGCTGGTATAAGTGGTTTAAAGCAATTTGAAAGTATGACAGAAAAAGACTGGGACAAAGTTTTAGATATTAATTTAAAAGGAGTTTTTCTATGTACTAAAACTGTTTTAAAGCATATGATTCAACAAAAATCTGGCAGGATTATATCAATTGCCTCAATTGCTGGTAAAGTTGGCTTTAGAGGCGCTTCAGCTTATTGTGCCTCAAAAGCCGGTATTATCAATTTTACTAAAGAGCTTGCTTTAGAATTAGCTCCAAAAAATATTAATGTTAATGCTATAGCGCCTGGTATTATAAAAACTAAAATGACCAAAGATATGCTAGAAGATAAAGAACAAAGAAAAGGCTTAATGCAAAGTATTCCTCTTAATAGAGTGGGGAAGCCAGAAGATATTGGTAAAGCAGCTGCTTTTTTAGCCTCAAGCGATGCTGATTATATAACTGGGCATACTTTAGTAGTAGATGGCGGATGGTTGGCGCAATAATTATAGAAATAATTTTATTAATATTCTTGTTTGTTTGTCTTATTACCTTTTTAATAACCTGTATTGGTTTTGTAGGTTGGGTTCCAACCCCTAAAAAAGACTTAAAAAGAATTTCAAAAAAGGTTGACTTAAAATCTAATCAAACCTTTTGTGACTTAGGGGCGGGCAATGGTAGGGTATCTTTTTATATTGCTAAAAGATTTCCAAATGCTAATATTATATCTCTAGAACTAGCTTTACCATTTTTTCTTATTGGAAAATTAAGGGAATTTTTTTATTCTGGTAATAATGTTTCTTTTCAATGGAAAAATTTATTTAATGCAGATTTATCTCAAACTGATATAATTTATGTTTTTGGCATTCCTAATAAATTAGAAAAAAAATTAAAATATAAATTTGAAAAAGAATTAAAGCCAGGTAGTAAAGTTATATCATATGTTTTTAAGATTAAAGGGTTAGAACCTATTGTCGTAGATAAACCTAAAAACAAA
>CAZBSA010000010.1:8282-14984 GCA_964494785.1 uncultured Gammaproteobacteria bacterium
ACCTATTTATATTTATAAATTTTAAGACATATAGGGCTTGTAAGAATAGAAAATTTATGTTATACTCTTTATTAGTTAAGCAAATATTTATTTTTTAAAAATGCAAGATCCTGTTGAAGAAATTAAATCAAGACTGGATATTGTTGATGTTATATCAGAGTATATTGATCTAAAACCAGCTGGGGAGAACTTTAAGGCGATTTGTCCCTTTCATGAGGAAAAAACGCCTTCTTTTTTTGTATCCCCTAGTAAACAAATTTGGCATTGTTTTGGTTGTGGAAAAGGCTCTGATATATTTGGTTTTGTCCAGGAAATGGAAGGGATAGATTTTCCTGAAGCTTTAAGAATTTTAGCTAAAAAGGCAGGAGTAAAAATTGATTATAGTAATAAAGAATATAAAAGCAATAAAACAACCCTTTTAAATATTACTAGTTTAGCAACCAAATTTTATCATAAAATACTTATTGATTCTAATAGCGCAAAAGAGGCAAGAAAATATTTAAAAAAGCGAGGTTTAGATAAAAAAGTTATTTCTGATTTTAAATTAGGTTATGTTCCTGATAAGTGGGACACAGTATTAAAGTTTTTAAAAAGTAAGGGTTATAAACAGGATAAAATTGAAAAAACCGGACTTATAGTAAAAAGAAAAAATAAAAAAGGTTATTATGATAGGTTTAGAAATAGAATAATGTTTCCTATTTTTGATCTTTATGGACAAGCAGTAGGTTTTACGGGCCGAGTTATGCCAGGAAGTGATGAAAAAATTCCAAAATATATTAATACTCCTGAAACTAATATTTATAACAAAAGCAGAGTTTTGTATGGTTTAGATAAAGCTAAATCACCAATTAAAAAAAAGGATAAGGTTGTTTTGGTAGAAGGGAATATGGATGTTATAGCTTCTTACAAATCAGGTGTTAAAAATGTAGTTTGTACTTCTGGGACAGCCTTAACTAAAGAACAGATAAATATTATTCAAAGATTTACTGAAAATGTAGATTTAGCCTTTGATTTAGACACCGCTGGTCAAAAAGCTACTAAAAGAAGTATTGATCTTTTATTAAATCAGTCTATGAACGTTTCTGTTTTGAATCTAAAACATGGTAAAGACCCAGCTGATATGATACAAGCTAATGTTGATGACTGGAAAAAGGCAACTAAAAACCCTTTACCAATAATGAAGTATTATTTTAACTTAGCTTTTAAAAATAAAGATTTATCTGACATAGAAGACAAAAAGCAAGCTACTAAAATTATTTTACCGGAAATTGCTAAGTTAGGAGATCCGGTTGAAAAAGGATTGTGGTTAAAAAAATTAAGTGATAAACTTGATCTGTCAGAGGTTTATTTAAGAGATGCTTTAAATAAATATAAACCTAAAAAAAGAAATTATCACAAAAAAGATAAAAAGGAAGATAAATTAACTCCAGAGCAAAAAGCAGCTGAAAAATTTTTAGGACTTTTCTTGCTACACCCTAAAAAAGGCAAAAAATATTTAGACAAAATGGTTTTTGGGATGTTTTTAGAAAATAGGATACGCCAAATTGTTAAGGTATTAAAAAATAAATTTTTAAAAAATGATAAAAATATAACCTTGAAAGCAGTTAAAAAGAAACTGAATGACGCAAAGCTTAAAAAGTATATTGATAGCCTAAGTTTTTTAGGCGAAAAAGAGTTTAATGAATTTGATGATGAGAGGGTTGAAAAAGAATTTAAGCAACTTTTTAAACGTTTAAGAAAAAAATATATTGATTCTAAAATGCAAAATCTTGTTCAAAATTTAAAACAAGCAGAGAAAAAAGGTGATAAAGAAGAAATTAATCAATTATTAAAAAAAATTGATCGATTATCTAAACAAGATAATTCTTAATTTAATTTATGCCTAAAATAATTAAATTTCCAAAAGAAAAAGCTAAAGACTTGAGGTTTAAAGGACGTCAAAGAGGCTTTGTTACAGAAGACGAACTACTTCATACTTTTGATAGGGTAGAAAAATATTTAGATGAGTATTATGAATATTTAGATAAGCTGGAAAAAAGTGGGATAAATATAAAAAAATCTAGTGAAAGTTTTTTAGAAGAACCTGAAAAAGAAGATGATGGTAAATTGATGTTTGATCTTAGTAAATTGTCAGCCGATTCTATTCAAATGTATTTAAAAGAAATTGGTAGAGTCCCTCTTTTATCCTCAGATGAAGAAAAAGAACTTGCTAAGAAAAAAGATGCTGGCGACTCTCAAGCAGCTAAAAAGCTTATTGAAGCTAATTTACGATTAGTAGTTAGTATTGCTAAAAAGTTTTCTGGTTATGGTCTGGGTTTTTTAGATTTAATTCAAGAGGGTAATGTAGGACTTTTTAGAGCGGTTGAAAAATATGATTGGAAAAAAGGATATAAATTTTCTACCTATGCTCATTGGTGGATAAGACAAGGTATTATAAGGGCTTTAGCTGATCAATCTAGAACTATTAGAATACCCGTTCATGTAGTTGAAATATTAGGCAAGTTTAAAAAAGCTAACAGATTTTTGTCTAAACAATTAGAAAGAAAGCCAACAGCAGGAGAATTAGCAGCTGAACTTAACCTTGGATTAGATAAAGCTAGACACTTGAAAAAAATCTCTCAAGATGTTATATCTTTAGAAACTACAGTAGGAGGGGAGGATGATGATCAAGATACTGAACTTGGGGATTTATTAGAAGATGTCAAAACTATTTCTCCAGATAGAATAGCAGCCTTGAAATCTTTAAAAAATTATATGAAACAGGTTATTAAAGATCTTTCTCCAAGAGAGCAAAAGATTTTAGATATAAGATTTGGTTTATCAGATGGAGTAGCTCATACACTAGAGGAAGTAGGGGAAGTATTTGGTGTAACAAGAGAGAGGATTAGACAAATTGAGGCTAGAGCCATTGACCGCATTAAAGAGCTTGATAGTGTTAAACATATAGAAAATTATAAATAAGCAGGTCTTGATTTTTTAAAATTAATACTTTATAATAAAAAATAATGATCCGAGGTAGCTCAGTGGTAGAGCAGCTGACTGTTAATCAGCTTGTCGCGGGTTCGAGTCCCGCCCTCGGAGCCAAAATACTTACTCAATTTATTTTTATATAAAAGAAAAATTAAAGGTTATATTTAACAAGTAATTAATTTTAAAATTATGGTAAAAGAAAAAATACCACAAAATAAAGATGACAAGGAAAACCAGGTAAAAGCTGGTGATAAACAAGAAAAGGTGCTAAAGTATGAAGAGCTTTGTAAGTTAATTAATCAAGCTATTAAAGAGGGGGATACTAATAAGGTTGAATCATTGGTAAATCAAAAAAGACCATGGTTAGAAGATTTAGGGCATTTTTTAGCAAATGCTAGTAGAAATGGTGATTTAGAAACAGTAAAACTGTTAAGCAAAGAAGTGCCTGATAAATTTAATTATACAAGTTGTTTGTGGCAGGCCGCCAATCAAGGTCATCTTAACATTATTAAGTTTTTGCTAGATAAAACCGAAATAGATACGCAAGAATTGGACCGTCTTACAATGGAGGCACTTGTGGATGATCAGCTAGAGGTAGTTAAATTTCTTTTTGATAATAAAGGGGTCAAGCTTCTTGACAACGACGGTCAGGCTAAAAAGTCTTTTTTTCAGTATGCGATAGGAAATTCACCATCCTTTGAAATACTTGATTATTTAATGTCTCGTTGGGAAAAAGAAAAAAATTAGTTTCCTTTTAAGGTAAATTTTGCAAGAAGATTGTTCTGTGATATAACAAAGTTATATTACAGGTATTGTTTTTTACGATGGGGAGCCAAATATTTTTGTGCGATCGACCCGAAATCCCCTTTAATAATATAATTAAATAAAAAAACCATTTTTTATGGCAAAAATGGTTAAAATAATATAATAATTCCGGCGTCTCTTTGAGGGTAGCGGGAATTTTTAATTTAATTTGGTTAATTTTATTTATTATATCTGACAACAGTATTATTAATAACATCAGAAATAATAAAATAAATAAAGCCAGAAATGACTAAAGAAAAGAATTTCAAAGGGATTCTTTTATAAAATAATTAAAGCTAAGGTTTTATATCTGAGTTTTTTTATTTGACAAAAAAGAATCTAGACTTCACAATAAGTATTAACTAGTCAAGAAAATTTCCAAGGTCGGTCTTGTTTAATAAATTAGATATTAAAGTTAAGCTTTAATAAGAATTTAAACTTAATTTCTAAATTAACAGACTAATTATGAAAAAAAGTATAATTATTATATTAATTATCTTGGTTGTTGGAGCTGGTTTGTGGTTTGTTCTTTTTAACACAAATCAAATTAACAGAAATCAAAAACCAATAACTGGTTCAGAAAGTGGCACTGTAGCAATTGTAAATGGTGAAAAAATAGATAGGTCAGATCTTGAGGCTCAGTTTGCCCAAGTTAAACAAATGTATTCTCAACAAAATTTAACTTCAGATCAAGAAAAACAATTAAAAGACCAAATGCTTGATCAATTAATTGGCAGCGTTCTTTTAAAGCAAGAAGCTAAAGAACAAGCTATAACCCTTGATCAAGGTGAAATAGATACACAAATGAATCAAATGATTCAAAATTTAGGCGGAGAAGAAAAGCTCAATCAGCAATTGCAACAAGCTGGTTTAACTAAGAAAGAGTTAAGAGATAACATGAAAGAACAATTACTTGTTCAAGAGTATATAGGGTCGAAAATTTCTGATGAACAGTTAAATGTCACAGATGAAGATTTAGAATCTTATTATGAACAAATGAGTGCTATGCAACAAGGGGTAGGAACCCAGACTGAAACCCCTACTTTTGGCGAAATAACAGATACTCAAAAACAACAACTTAGATCTCAACTTAAACAGCAAAAAAGAAGCGTAGAAATACAAAAATTAATTGAAGAGTTAAAAAAGAATGCTGATATATCAAAATTAAATAAATAGATCAAAAGCTTGATCTTCAAATAATAATGAGAGTATTGTAATGCATTTTATGCTAATCAATACTCTCTTTTTTTAAGTGTTTTTAGAATCAAATAATTGATAAACTTGTTTATTATAAAGTTGTAATATAAAAAAAGACTAAAAGTCTTTATTTTTTAAAGTATATTTTATAATTAGTTTTATACCAAGTGTTTATTTTTTGTTTGGGGCATAGGAATTTTAAAATCTTTGACATTAAATACTTTGTATTCTTTTTCAGTAATTCGTGCAATAACTTTATTTATGCCAGCATTTATAATAAGACGTTGACAAATAGTACAAGGTTTAGTTTTTGAAACATATTTTGTGTTGTTTTTAGACTCTATGCCTACAAGATAAAGAGTACTATTGATCATATCTTTTCTAGCAGCTGATATAATGGCATTCATTTCTGCATGAACAGATCTACATTTTTCATATTGAGTACCGCTTTTAATATTTTGGCTTTCTCTATAGCAAGTTTGTAAATCAATGCAATTTGCCCTACCTCGGGGGGCGCCAGTATAACCAGTTGAAACAATTTCATTATTTTTAACAATTACGGCACCATAATTTCTTCTAATACAAGTACCACGTTGAGAAACTGTTTCAGCAATATTTAAATAATAGTTTATTTTACTAGGCCTATTTTTTTTCATATAAAAAAGAATAGTTTATTTAATAAATTATTAATTGTAATATTTTATTAAATTATATCAGTTTTGTTTAAAAAAGCAAAAAACACCTTATGTTTATCTTTACAAAATTAAATTTTTTGTTATAATCATAGTAAATTAAAATTTCAAGGAGGATTTTGGTTCATTAAAATAATCTACAATGGCTTTTAGCGTTTAAATGTTTAAATTAACTATATTGAAAAGGAGGAATATTATGACAAATATTAAGTTAATATGCCCTAATTGTGGTCAGAGACTTACTATCCCGATCATTTTTTATATAGATTATAAAAGCTAGTTATTTGCCCTTATTGTAAAGATAAGCTTAGACTAACAGATTTAGAACTTATTTGTGATGACCAGGTTAAAGAAAATTGATTTTCAATTTTATTGTTTGTAAAAATAAAATTTTATTGTATAATAAAAACAATTACCCAAAAAGGAGAAAAAAATGAGTATTTATGTTATTTACAAGGGTAAGATGTGGAAGCTTAAAAATTCCCCAGTATCTCAAACACTGTTATTAGATTTGAGAAAAAGTAATCCAAACTTTCAATGTCAGCTTGAAAATGCAAGTAATTCTCGTTTAAAAAAAGAAGTTTCCATTTCTGAAGTTAGGTTCCAGTTTGAAAATTAAAAAATAGCCGTTGTAAATTTGTTAATGTAGGAAGCGGCAACAACCGCTTCCTTTTCTTATTTAATTAATATAATAATATATTTATGACTAGAGAAAAAGCACTTCAATTATTAAAACAAGAAGTTAAAACAAAAAATTTAAGAAAACATGTCTTGGCAGTTGAAGCAGTTATGAGAGAATTAGCTGATTATTTTGACAAAGATAAAGAAAAATGGGGCTTAGCCGGACTTTTACATGATATAGATTATGAAAAAACAAAAGATGAACCAGAAAAACACTCAATTCAAGGAGCTAAGATGTTAAAAGAAAAAGGTTTAAGTGAGGATATCATCCATGCTGTTAAGGCTCATAATAAAATACATGGCATACCTTTAAATAGTTTAATGGATAAAGCTCTTTTTGTTTCTGATCCTATTACCG
>CAZBSA010000011.1:0-14807 GCA_964494785.1 uncultured Gammaproteobacteria bacterium
ATAGTTAAAAAAGAACGAGATTTGTTCGTTTTTAAGCCTAAAAATACACTTTTTATAGTGTGTTTAATACTCATATATATTATTTATAAAAACCGTCTTTTGCATAACGTCTTTTAAGAATTTTACTATCTCGTATTATCTTTCCATCTTTTAGTTCTATGGCTCTTCTTGCCATTTCAGAAGTATATTTTTCATGGGTTACCATAACTATAGTATGACCTTTATCATTTAAGTTTTGAATAATCTGCATCACTGCTTGACCTGATTTTGAATCTAAATTACCAGTTGGCTCGTCAGCAAATACAATATCCGGTTCATTAACTAAAGCTCGAGCAATAGCTACTCTTTGCTTTTCTCCCCCAGAAAGTTCTGACCTATCATGATCTAATCGATCAATTAAACCAACATTTTTAATAGCTTTTTTTGCTTTTTTATCCCAAAGAGACTCTTTGGTGTTTGAATAATATAAAGGTAGTTTAACATTTTCTAAAACATTCATTCTGGGTAGTAAATTAAAGGTTTGAAAAATAAATCCCATTTTTTTATTTCTAATAGAGGCCATTTCATCGTCGTCATATTGATGCATGGCTTTATTATCAAATAAATACTCTCCATTACTAGGCCTATCTAAAAAACCTAAAATATGCAAAAGAGTAGACTTGCCTGAACCAGAAGGTCCCATAATAGCTAAAAATTCCCCTTTTTTAACTGAAAAAGAAATTTTGCGTAAAGCATAAACTTTAGCTCGACCTGATCCATAAATCTTTTCAATATTTTCTACTTTTAAAAAAGACATAAACTAAATCTTAATAACTAACAACTAAGGTATCTCCAGAATTTAAACCTTTTAAAATTTCTACTTTACCGGTTGATCCTTTAATACCTATTTTAACTTCAACTTTTTTAATATTTTTTTCTTTGTTTTTTTCACTTAAAAGCTTTTGAACAAAGGTTTTACCATCCTCTCTAATAATTGCTCTACCCGGCACTACTAGTGTATTTTTCTTTTCTGCAGTAATAATATCAACATCAGCTGTCATACCTGATTTAATTTCTTTATTTTCATTAATAAAATAAAGAGTAGTTTCATAAGTAGTTAAACCATCAAGAATTGTTTCTGCTGGAGCAATTTCAACAACTTTGGCTATAAATTTTTTATCCTTATAAGCATCTAAACTAACTTCAGCCTTATCACCTATTTTAACTTTTGAAATATCCATTTCTGGAACATTGGCCTTAATTTCATATTGGCCTTGAGAATTTATCAATGCTACAACTTGATTTTGAGAAACTACTTCCCCTATATCTACTTTCTTTTTTACTAAAATTCCATTAATAGGCGATTCTAGATTAGTCTCTTTAATAGAAGTTAAAATAGATTGAATCTCGGCCCTTACCTGCTGAATCTTTGCTTTTTGTGATTGAATATTTAACTCTGCTTGTTCAATATTTGATTCTTGAATCTTTATTTCTTCTTTTGTTGCCCCTGATTTGGTAAGCTCTAAATTATTTTTAGCTAGCTCTAAACTATCTTTTGCTTCTTCAACTTTATCTTCAGCTGCTTGAATATTATTAACATTAACGACTTTTTGAGAGGCAATTAATTGTTGTTGAGTCTCAATATCAGATATTACTGTATTAATATTGCTGCGAGCTGTATTAATATTACTTTTATAAGAAGTTAAATCAGTGCTAGATAGCCCTATGGAGCTATTTAAAGCATCCCTTAAGCGATTTAAAAAACTCCTAATTTCAATAAGTTTTTCTTTGCTAGATTGGAGAGCTTGTTCTTTGTCTATATAATAAATATTTTCAACATTAGCTTTCAAGGTAGTTATTGTTTGACTAATCTGAGGTCGCTTAGATTCTACATCAATTTTAGCCTGAGAGTTACCTGTAATAAAGGTAATTTCTGCTTTTTCTGAATTATCGTTTTTAAATAATGCGTCAACTTGATAATTTATAGCATCATCAGCTTTTAAATAAGCGTTATTTAAAATAGTTTCAATATCATCATATAAATTATTCAATTCAACATTAGCTTTTTCTTTAGTTTGCTCTAAGCTAGATTCAGCTGTTTCTAGGCTAGATTGAGCTTTTTTAACTTCTGACTCACTTACTTTAACCTGCTCTGGTTTAGCACCTTTTTTTAATTGATCTAATTTTAGTTTAGCACTTTTAAGATTGGATTTATATTTTCCAAGGGTTGCTTTTGCACTTTGCAATGAAGCTTGTTTTTGAGTTAGGCTAGAATTTAATTGATCATTATTTAACTCCATTATTATATCGCCTTCTTTAATTTTTTGACCAACTTTAAAATTTATTTTCTCAACCCTACCAGCAGTTTGAAATGCAAGCTCTATACTTTCTTTAGGCTGGACCTGGGAAACTACATTTACTTTTTGAATTAAATCCTGTTTTTGAACTAGAAAAGTATCTTTATTTCCTTTTGGATTTTTCCCGTTATAAAAGGAAAAAGCAAGTACTATACCTATAATAATTATAAGTATTACAATATATTTTTTATTCTTTTTTTTCATAAAATTTTTATTAATTATAAAATTATAAACACTTTAAAGATTGTTTCAAATTTACCATATTTAAAAATAAAAATCAACCCTAAAAAAATTAATTTTGGATTTATATTTTATAATAGTAAATATATTTTTTAATTAATTTATTTTTAATATTTTAATTTATTTTACTAATCTTTATTAATTATTATTAAAATAACATCTAAAATAAGAATTTTGTAATAAAAAAAATAATTTACTTTATTTAAAGCATAAATTAACAAAATGTTTCACGTGAAACATTTTATCCACAGGCAAACTGGTTTTATGTTTTTTAGACTTAAAAAAATTAAAAAATAAAAAACCCCTTAAATAAGAGAAAATTTTTATAATTGTTTCACGTGAAACAATTTAAGCATTAATTAAAACTATTATAAACTTTTAATGTTTTTTTGGCGCATTTATCCCAAGAATACATTTTAACCCTTTTTTGGCCAGCTTTAATTAATTGAGTTTGTTTTTTAGAATTATTTAAAAGATCAAAAATTTTTATATAAATATCTTTTGTGTTTTTTGGATTAAAATAAACAGCCGCATCTTTATAAATTTCAGGTAATGATGCTTTTTTAGAACAAACAACTGGTAAATTATATTTCATTGCTTCTAAACCAGGTAATCCAAAACCTTCTTCTAAGGAAGGGAAAACATAAAGTTTTGCGTTTTTATAAAGCTTAAAAAGTGTTTGATCAGAAACTCGACCAACAAAATAAACATTATTAATTTGAGCTTTATTTACAATTTTTTCTAATTTTTTATAAAAATAATCCCTTTCCCCAACTAAAATTAAATTAATATTTGAAATACTTTTTTTCAGCTTTTTAAAGGCTAAAACAAGCCTTTTTAAATTCTTATGAGGAAAGGCATTACCAACATATAAAAGATAAGGTTTTTTATTTTGCAGATTCATATATAACAATTATTTTTTTAGGATCGATTTTATAATTTTCAAATATTGTTTTTTTTGAAAAATTTGATACTGTTATAATCTTTTTTGAAAACTTAATCGCGCAATTAATTATAAATTTATAAGCTATTTTTTTTAAATAAAATAAAAAAGAATTTAAACTTGAAGATTCTTTTTTAGTTTTATGAGTGATAAGATCATGAATGGTAACAATAAAATCTTTAAAATACAAAACAGGTACATTAAAATTAGTAAAATGCATTAAATCTAAATTGTATTTATATATTAATAAAGGAAAAAATAACTGTTCTTGTAAAGAATAAATTTTATAATCAGCTAAAACTTTATAAAAGTTATCGTTTTCAAAATTAGTTTTGTCAAATTGTTCCTTTTGCAAAAAGATATAATATTCATTTTCTTTGTCATATTTTTGAATATGATTGATTAGTTCTTTAGTATATCTTCCAATCCCTTTTTGCTGAGGCCCAAAAAACCTAGCATCAATTCCTATTTTCATATAAATAGTATTATTTTAGATTAATAAATGTGGATAAAATGTTTCACGTGAAACAATTATAAAGATTTGCTCTTATCTAAGGAGTTTTTTATTTTTTAAATTTTTTAAGCCTAAAAAACATAAAACCAATTTACCTGTGGATAAAATGTTTCACGTGAAACAATTATAAATTTTACACCTTAAATAAAGTAATTTTTATTATTTATTATAATGAAAAATTAATACTTCTCGCAACACCTCTTGATTTAACCTAAAATATAATAAAGTATTTCTTTTACTTAAATGGTTTTTATAATTACTTAATGTAGAAAAATCAAACTCTTGTTTCCATCCCATCTTATTCAAATCCTTTAAGATAGGTAAAAAATGTCTTTTATCAAAATCAAATACAGGAAATATTATTACAATTTTTCCTTTTTTAGATAATATATGTTTAAATTCTTTAAACGCTTTTAAATAAAGTTCCGAAAGTTTATTAATTTGTTGATCTACATCTTGTTTTTTAATTTTTAAAGGTCCTAAATAAGGCTCTGTAACTATAAGATTAAATTTTTGATTAGTATTTTGAGAAATTTTTCTAACATCAGATCTAAAGAATTTGGCTTTATTAAGGGAAATATTACTATTTCTAATAAGCCAATTAAAATTATTTTGAGTATAAATTATAGATTTTTTATCTTTATCAGATCCATAAATATTTTTTATCCCTAAAAGAGCAGCTGAAATTAAAATAGTCCCAGAACCACAAAAAGGATCTAATAAATTAACCTTTTTAACATCAAATTTGTTTCCTAAACCAAAGTTAATCATCATTTTGGCAAGTTTTAATGGTATTATACCCTTTTTAATCGGCCTTTCAGGCTTAGAATAGTCAAAATAACTATACTTTTCAAAATCCTGACAAGTTAATGTATGTCCAATTAATAATTTTTTATTATATTTGGTTATTACTATATCCAAACCTTTATCTAAAAGATTATTTTTTCTTACAACAACTGAAGAAAGATAAGGTTTTTTAGAGGTAACCCAACGACAAGAAATATTTTTAGATTTTATATCTTTTTTTATAAAAAGAGCAGTATTTTTTATTAATCTTTTAAAATTCTTAAACTGGTTTCCGTAAAAACTAAAACCAAAGTTAATTCTACTACCATCTAAGCTTAAAAGATCTAGAATTTTTGATTTAAAATTATCAGTTTTAAGTTCTTTTCTTTTATAATAACCTAGTATTTTCCCTATTTTAATAGTTCCTCCTAATCTTTTTTGCAACTTATTTGGATTAAATGGTTTTAATGAATCTGTTAATAAAACATTATCAGAAACTTGTTTAAAGTTAGAAGTTTCTAATAATTCTCTTATTTCAATAAATGATAATAAAGGAGTTTTACCAAGTATAAAAAAATACTTCATATATTTATATTATATCAAAAAAAATATTATTAATAAATCTTGCTTTAAATATATATTTATGTTATTATACTATAGAAGATTTAAAATTAACTCAAATTAATAATTAAAATAAAAATATGCAATTATACAATTTACTCTACATTATTCCAGCTCCTAACACTAAAGAAGATGTTAAAAAAATTAACAAAAACATAAAAGAAGATATTAAAAATTTAAAAGGAGACATTCTTAGTGAAGAAAATTTAGGTAATAAAAAATTATCCTATCCAATTGAAAAAAAGGAAAAGGGTTTTTATATTTCTATTGATTTTCAACTTGACCCTAGTCAATTAAATACTCTTAAAGATCAATTGAAATCTTCTAAAAATGTATTAAGAAAAATGATTGTTAAAAAGTCTAAACCAAAAAAGAAAAAAGAAAAAAAGAAATCTTATAAAAATGTATAAAGAAAAAAAATTATTAAAAAAAATAAAAAAAAAAAAAAAAAAGAAAAAAAATCACAACAAAAAAAGATTAAAAAAACAAAAGAGACTAAAAAAGATGTCAAAGATGAAAAAACAAAATCAAAAGAAAAAGAAAATGATGATATAAAAAATATTAATGATAAAATTAACGATATATTAAATAGTTAATAAAAAATAAATAATACTATATGAATGTTAACAAAGCCATAATTTTAGGTAATGTTACTGCTGATCCTGAAATTAAAACAACTCCAAAAGGTCAAAATGTAGCTTCATTTGGAATAGCTACAAATCAATACTGGAATGATAAAAAAACTGGTAAAAGAAAACAAAAAACTGAATTTCACAATATCGTAGCTTGGAATAGATTAGCTGAAATTGCTGAAAAATATATTAAAAAAGGAAGCTTGATTTATGTTGAAGGCCGACTTCAAACAAGAAGTTGGGAAGGTAAACAAGGTAACACTCAATACAGAACTGAAATAATAGCTCAAAGAATTCAGCTTGGTCCAAAAGGCCAAAGTTCCAACCCAAAAAACAAAAATCATGCTAAGCCTCAAAAGAAAAACAGTAAGAAAGATGACTCAGATGAATCAGAAGAAATTAATGTAGAAGATATACCTTTTTAAATTACATATTAAAATCTAATTAATAATTTAGATATATAATTTTTATTTACTCTTATGTTAAAAGAACAAAATCATTGTTTTTTTTGTGTGAACAATATTAATGAAATTGATTATAAAAACATCAATGTCTTAAAAAAGTTTATTTCCCCTTACGGTGAAATACTACCTAGTAAAAAAACTGGGGTTTGTGCAAAGCATCAAAAAAAATTATCAAAAGCTATAAAAAGAGCAAGAATTATGGCTCTTTTGCCATTTGTTCAAAAATAATTTTTTATATATGACAATAAATAAAATATTTAAATATGGAGCAGAAAAAAATGCTTCTGATATTCATTTTTCACATAACCTCCCTATTTTATTAAGAATTAATGGTAAGTTAAAAAAGGTTAAAAAATGGCCAAAATTAACTCATAAAAAAATACTTTCTTTAATTCAAGAAATTATAACTGAAGAACAAAAAGATAAATTATTAAATGAAAAAATATTAGAATTATCATATGAAATTGAAAATGGAATTAGATTTAGAATTATTATTTATTTTGAAAAAAAACATTTAAGTTTATCAGCTAGATTAATTCCATCTAAAATACCTTCGATGAAAGAAATCAACATGCCAGAAAAAGCATATGATTTATCTAACCTTAAAAATGGATTAATTTTAGTTACTGGACCTACTGGCTGTGGTAAATCTACAACTTTAGCTTCTATTATAGAAAATATTAATAAAAGTAGACCTTGTCATATAGTAACTTTAGAAGATCCTATAGAATTTACATTTAAACCTAAAAAAAGTTTAGTATCACAAAGAGAGTTAGGTAGAGATATGAAAAGCTTTAAATCAGGTTTAAAACATGTAGTAAGACAAGACCCAGATGTTATACTTGTAAGTGAAATGAGGGATTTAGAAACTATTAGTTTAGCAATTACTTTGGCTGAAACGGGTCATTTAATTTTAGGAACTCTCCACACCCCAAGTGCAGCTCAGAGTATTGATAGAATTATTGATGTTTTCCCTCATAAAAAACAAACTCAAATAAGATTTCAACTTGCTTTATCACTTCAAGCTATTATTTCACAACATTTAATACCCAAAAAAGATAGTCAAGAAAGAATTGCAACAAGAGAAATTTTAATAAATACTCCAGCTATATCAAATCTTATCCGAGAAAACAAAACTAATCAAATTAGATCTATTATTCAAACTGGATCTAGAATGGGTATGAGAACTTTAGAACAAGATTTAAAAGATTTATATCAAAAAGGGAAGATTAGTAAAGCTACTGCAAAATCTTATTCTAATTATTCAGAAGAATTTTTTAAATAAACAGCCCCTGTAGCTCAATGGATAGAGCGTCTGGCTTCGGACCAGAAGGTTGCACGTTCAAATCGTGCCAGGGGTACTTTTTATAATAAAGCGCGCATAGCTCAACTGGAAGAGCAGGGGCCTCTTAAGCCCAAGGTTGAAGGTTCGATCCCTTCTGCGCGTACTTTTTTTAAATAAAAAAATGCCCCCTATAAAAAGGGGGCATTAATTATAGAACTAAAACAGTTTAAATTTCTTATTTTCTAACTGCTCTTTTTAAACCACTACCGGCTTTAAATTTAGCAACTCTAACTGCAGGAATTTGCATTTTTTCACCAGTTTGTGGATTAACACCAGTTCTTGCTTTTCTTTTTTTGGCTTGAAATGTACCAAAACCAGAAATACTAACTTTGTCACCTTTTTTAAGAGTTGACTCTACAGTATCAATAAAAGCATCTAAAATTCTCTTAGTTTCAGCTTTTGAGTCAGCATCTGCTTTTTTGTACATTTTCTCAATAAGTTCTTTTTTGTTCATAATAATTTGTTAGTTAATTAATTTATTAAATTAAACCTTTATTGGCATTATTAAATAAAAATAATCTTTATGATCTGAAGAAGAGATTACTCCTGGCGTATCATCATTAACTAACTTTAAAGTTATTTCATCACCTTTTATATGTAAAAGACCATCTAATAAATATCTATAATTAAAAACTATTTTATTCTGATCTCCTTTAATATCCGCATTAATTTTTGTAGTATTTTCACCAACTTGACTATTTAAAGCAGATACTATTAATTTATTTTTTTTAATATCTAAAGTAATATCATTAATACCTTCTTTTACAAAAAAGCTAGCCTGCTTTACTGCCGTTATAAGGTCTTGTTTTTTAAACTGACATGTTGTAACCCAATTCTCAGGAATAGTCTCCTTATAATCAGGATAATCACCACTAATAAGGCGAGAGGTTATTTCAGTGTCCTTATATTTAAAAAGTATTTGATTTTCTGATATATATATCTTTATTTCATCTTTATCATCTTTAATAATTCTAGCAACTTCTTGAATTGTATTAAGAGGAACAATAACTAATGTTTTTTTCTTGTAATTTTTAATATTAATTTTTTTCTCAGCTAATCTATAACTGTCAGTACCTACAATAGTTAAAGTATTTTTACCTTCTTTATTAAATGCAAATAAAGCACCACTGATTTCATTTCTGATTTCACCTGAAGAAATTGCAAAATATGTATTTTCTAAAGCTTTTTTAAATTCTGGTGCAGGAATAATTATTTCATTTTTTTGATCTACTTCAGGTATAATAGGAAAATCCTCTGGATCAGTAGCTTTAATATTAGTTTTTTGATCTTTTTTATCTATAATTAAATCGTTTTTCTTAACTTCAAAATTTATAACTTTATTAGGTAAAAGTTTTATATAATCATTTAAAAGTTTAGCTGGTACCGTAGTTTTACCTTGTTTTTCTACTTTTGCTCTTACTTTAGTTTTTATAGCAATTTTTAAATTAGTAGTAATAAGATTTAAATGTCCTTTTTTTGCTTCAATTAAAACATTTTCTAATATTTCTAAATTAGTCTTTCCAGTTCCAGCTATTTTAGTATTTTGATTTAAACCTTTAGCAAGATTTTCTTGAAGACAAGAGAATTTAATTTTTTGATTATTTTTTTTACTCATTATTTATAAATATTTTTTTATTTTAAATTATTAGTAGTATTAATAAGGAATGTGGAAAATAGGGAAAAGCCTTATTTTTACTTTTCTTTATATAAATTTACTATATTTTTTTGTTATTAACAAGTGTAAAACTTTTTAATAATATTTATAAAAAATTGGGATAAAAATTTTATAAATTTAAGAAATATTTTTAAAAGAAATATTATACACACTTTATACAAATATTTTAAAATATATTTACACTTGTTTTAAAGAACTTTTTTATTTGATCTTATCTTATGATAAAATTCAACCCAAACATTATATTGAAAAGCAGAAAATATTGCAATAAATAAGGTAGTAATAATAGTTTGGAAAATAGGCCAAATAATTGTTAAAATATGAAAACCTATATCAGGCTTGAATTTAAAAAGTAAGGAAACTATTACAATAAAAGGAACAGCAATAGTTGCGGAAATTATTATTAATAATATACCAAATAAAAATGTTATAAAGAAAAGTATTATACTAAATTTAATTATTTGGAAAAAGTTTTTCCAAAACATTTTCCAACCGTATTTAATACTAGATATTATTTTTTTCTTTTCTATTATTATTGAAAAGATAATAAATCTAGCTATAAAACCTAATAACAAAGATATAATAATGAAAAATATGATATAGTATAATATAGGTATAAGTAAAGTAAATTTGAAAGTTAATTTAAATAAATAAAGTATAAAGCCTAACGCTATTATACTTAATATATATATTAAAAATATTTTCCAAACTGATTTATGATTATTTTTAATTAAATTTCCTAATTTTAGTTTTTTATTAAATGGTTTTTTAATTTTTGAAAAATATTTTACTATACAAATTTGAGACAAAATTGCAATGTATAAATATACTATAACAATTAAAAAGAGAATTAATAAACTATAAAAAGAATTTGAAAGTAAATTAATTATAACATTTAAAGGTATTTGAAAATTATTTTGAATAACTTGTAAAGTGATTAAACCTTTAATCCAATTAGTAACTTTTTCAATATTTAAAAGAACTAAACCTAATCTATTAGTAATAAATAAAGAAGAAAAAATACCAAACAACCAAACAATAGGATGATGCCATATATTTTTTAAAGATTTCTTACTTATTTTTTTAAAACTAATCTTCATAAAATTATTTATTTTTTTTATTTTTTGGTTTCTTTATTGTCTTTTTTTATAATTTTTTCAAATTGTTCTTTTTCAAGAGTTTCTTTTTCTAACAAAGTATCTGCAATTTCTTTTAATTGGTCTTTATGTTTTTCTAATATTTTTTCAGCTTTATTATAACATAAATCAATTATTTCCGAAACCTCATCATCAATTTTTTCAGCTACTTTTTCTGAATAATTTCTTTTATGAGATATTTGTTCTCCTAAAAATATTTGATCATCTTTTTCCCCAAAAGTACGTGGACCTAAGTGTTCGCTCATACCATATTCTGTAATAAGTTTTTTAGCAACTTGAGTAGCTTTTTTTAAATCATCAGAAGCACCAGTTGTTACTTCATTAAATGTTAATTTTTCACTTATATAACCTCCTAAAAGAGCAGCAAGTTTGTCTAAAAATTCTGTTTTATTTTTTAATTTCTTTTCTTTTTCAGGCATTTTTAAAGTATAGCCAGCCGCTTTACCCCTTGATATAATAGAAATTTTTTGAACTGGGTCACAACCAGGAGAATAAAAACTAACAATTGCATGACCAGCTTCATGAAATGCAATAATCTTTTTTTCTTTATCAGATAAAATATGACTTTTTCTTTCAGGTCCAAGAATGACTCTTTCTATACTTTCAAGTATTTCATCCATAGTTATTTTTTTCTTACCTCTTTTTGCAGTAAGAATAGAAGATTCATTTAAAAGATTTTCAAGGTCAGCTCCTGTAAATCCAGGTGTTCTTTCTGCAACTCTTCTTAAATTTACATCTTTTGCTAAAGGTTTATTTTTAGCGTGTATTTTTAAAATTTCTTTTCTACCTTTTATATCAGGCAAATCAAGAATTACTTTTCTATCAAATCTGCCTGGTCTAAGAAGGGCTGGATCTAAAATATCAGGCCGATTAGTAGCAGCCATTACAATAAGGCCAGAATTAGGTTCAAAGCCATCTAATTCAGTTAATATCTGATTTAGGGTTTGTTCCCTTTCATCATGAGATCCACCTACACCAGCTCCTCTTTTTCTACCCACAGCATCTAATTCATCAATAAATACAATGGCTGGTAAATGTTTTTTAGCTTTTTTAAATAAGTCTCTTACTCTAGAAGCTCCAACTCCTACAAACATTTCAATAAATTCAGAACCTGAGATATGATAAAAAGGTACTTCAGCTTCTCCAGCACTTGCTCTAGCTAAAAGAGTTTTACCACAACCTGGAGGACCAACCAAAAGTACTCCTTTTGGAATTTTTGCTCCTAATTTTACATATTTTTTAGGATGTTTTAAAAAATCAACTATTTCTTCTAAATCTTCTTTTGCTTCTTTAACTCCGGCTACATCATCAAAATCAGTTTCTACTTTTTTATCTTTACCTACTTTTTTAGCTTGACTTTTACCAAAGTTAAAAGCCTGCATACCTTTACCTTTCATTTTTTTTGAAAGGTAATAAAAAATTCCTATAAATATTAATATAGGAAGTATTAAGGGTAATATAAGATTAAGAATAGTATCTTGTGTTTTAGAAGTTTCTACTCTAATATCAATTGAAGTAACTTTTTCAGGTGAAATATTGTAACCTGTTAAAATATCAGTTAAACTTTCATTTTGCTCTTTAAAAGTCAATTGCTTATTACCAGATTTAAGTAAAATATTTATTTTGTTTTTATCAATGGTTAATTTTTCTACTTTTTCTGATTTAATTTGTTGAACGAGTTTATTAACACCTATTTTTTCTACTTTTTGTCCTTGTAAATTAAATAAGCTAAAAATACCAGAAATAATTAGAAAAATTATTATCAGTATAATAAAATTTTTAATCAATGATTTCATATATTTATTGAGCTAGGATTTGATTTTTTGTTTTAATTCTGTTTATATAAAGATAAACCTAATCGGTGATCTTCTGGTTCTATAGAAACAATTTTAAATTTCTTTACATCTCCTACTTTGCCAACTTCTTTTAAATTATTTATATTTTTATCAGATAATTCTGAAATATGAGCTAAACCGTGAATATTTTTATCTAATTCTACAAAAAAGCCAAAAGGATTTACTTTAATAATTTCTCCTTCTACTATATCACCAATACTATATTTTTCTTTAACATTTTTCCAAGGATCTTCTTTTAATTCTTTAATAGATAAAGAAATTTTTCCCTCATCACTAATATCAATTATTTTTGCTTTTACTTTATCTCCTGCTTCTATTACATCACTTGGATGATCAAGTCTTTGCCAGGCTAATTCTGAAATATGAATTAAACCTTCTTTGTTTTTATCAAAAGTTACAAAAGCACCAAAATCAACAATACCACTTATTTTTCCTTCTATTATATCACCAACACTATATTTTTCTTTGATTTCTTTTTCTTTTTTAGTAGTAACAGCTTTTTTCTCAGAAACAATCAATTTGTTTTCTTTTTCATCAGCGGTAAGGAATTTAACTTGTAATTCATCTCCTATAAAACTTTTGAGTTTTTCTAGAATTTTTTCTTTATCACCATCTTTGACTCTTGGATAATTTTCAGGTTTAAGGTGAGAAACAGGTAAAAAGCCTTGGATCTTACCATATTGGACTATAAGACCACCTTTATTAGCATCAATTACTTTAACTTTAACAGTTTTGTTTTCTTGAGTAATTTTTTCAAGCTCTTCCCAAGCTATTCTATGACCAGCTATTCTAAATGAAAGTTCAATTAAACCTTTTTCATTTTCTGTTTCAACAACAGTGGCTTTAACATCATCTTTTTTCTTAAGGTTAGTAAATTGACCTGATTCATCAAATAATTCTCTACCTCTTACTATACCTGTTTTATAGCCTTTATAATCTATATAAATGCTATTTTCATCAACTTCTATAACAGCGCCTTTAATCAAATCTCCCTTTTTGGGTATAGATTTTATAGGTTCTTGATATTCTTTTTTTGTAGTAATATTTTTTTTCATATAATATATATTATAATAGTTTATAATTATATTGACAAGCAATAATTTATGAAGAAATTAAAGAAAATTCTTATATTTTTTATTATTTTGTCAGCTTTAATATTTTTTATTAGCTTTACTTTTGTTTATTCTAAAAACATAAAACATTATATTCCTGAAAATACTGTAATATATATAAATTTACCTTTTAATGGTTTAAAAAATTTAAAACAAGTTAAACCTTTAGAAAAAATATCTTTGATTAATGAAAAATTTAAATCAGTTAAAAAATTTCAAATTTCAGATATAGAAAATTTAGGAATTGCTATAGTTAAAAATGATAATAATATAGATTTAGGATTGTCTTTAGATTTTAAACAAAAAGACAAGTTTAAAAATCTTGTCGATTTAGAAAAAGATTCAATTTTAAAACTTGATTCAACAGTTTTAGGTTTTAGAACCAGTAATAATGTTTTTAATCAAATAAGAAATGAAAATTTTAATAACAATTTTCTTCATTTACTTTGGTCTAAAATAAAAATTACAACTAAAACAGGAATCGGTAATATTTATTTTAATTTTAATCAATTTAATTCAGGTGATAATTATTTTAACAATATTTCAGGTTTAAAGTCAAGTGTATTAAGCTTTGATAAAAAAAATAAGGAAATTAAATTTGAATTTAAAAATGAATTTTACCTTAATTATCAATTAATAAAAGATAAGAATTTTGAAAAACCTTTTGTTTTAGGCTATAAAGAAAATAATAATATTCAAATTATATTAGATAATTTAAAAAAGAATTTTGCTTTGCAATACCCTGTTTTAAAACAAAATATCTTGCCTGATGGTAGTAAATTCTTAGAAAAAATAGCTGATCCAGAAGAATTTGTTTTTAAGAAAAAGGAAATAATTAAAAACAAAGTATATATTTTAGATAATAAAAATCTTAATTTATTAGTTTCTAAATTAAATAATAATTGTCTTTTAGCCAATGATCAATTAGCTTTAAAAAAATATTTACAAACAAATAGGTATATAAAACAAAAAAAAGATTTGTTTTTTTATATCCCTAATATAGATCTTGGTATTAAAAGTTTATTTTTAAAGCAAGTTGATAATTTAACACAAGCAATAATTAAAATATAAAAATGATCAATATAAAACCCAAAGTCATTATTTTCTCTTGTTTTGTTTTATTTAT
>CAZBSA010000012.1:0-14083 GCA_964494785.1 uncultured Gammaproteobacteria bacterium
AACAAAGTTTTTAGTTGATGCTACACCAATTTCTGGACCAGCATGATTGTAGACTCCAGCTATAGTTTCTCTAGCAATACTAGAACCTACTACATTAACAAGCCCTAAAGTCAAAGCTCCTTTTCTATTTGCCTCTCTTATAGAAGCAAGAGTATCAGCTGTTTCTCCAGATTGAGAAATAGCTAAAACAGCTGTTTTATCATTTATAATAGGCTTTCTATAGCGAAACTCAGAACCAAACTCTACTTCTACAGGAATACCAGCATATTCTTCTAACATATATTCCCCTACTAAGGCAGCATAATATGATGTACCGCAAGCAATCATAATAATCCTTTCAACATTTCTTAACTCATTTGCTATATCTTCTAAACCACCTAGTTTAGCTAATCCTTTATCTTTTATCATTCTACCTCTAATGGCTTTTTTAACTGCATCAGGTTCTTCAAAAATCTCTTTTTTCATAAAATGTTTAAACCCTTGCTTTTGAGCCTCTTCTATATCCCATGAAATAAATTGAGATTTTTTCTCCAGCTTATTATTGTCTAAATCCATAATTTTAAAACTATTTGGTGTTAAAACACCCATTTCTTCATCATTTAAATAAATCACTTCTTTGGTATGACTTACTATTGGAGCAGCATCGGAAGCAAGAAAATTACCTTTTTCCCCTAAACCTATTAAAAGAGGAGAACTTTTTCTAGCAAAAACAATTTTACCAGGCTCATTTTTAGAGATTACTCCTATAGCATAAGCCCCCTTTACTACTTTTAAACCTTTTTGAACTGCCTTTTCTAAATTATTAGTTTCTTTTAAATATTCCTCAAAGAGATGAGGTAAAACCTCAGTATCAGTATCCGAAATAAATTTATGGCCCTTTTTCTTTAATTTTTTTCTTAATTCCTTGTCATTTTCTATAATACCATTGTGAACCACAAAAATATCCCCTTTTGAATCTCCATGAGGGTGAGCATTAATCTTTGAGGGGGTACCATGAGTACTCCAGCGACTATGTGAAATACCAGCCCTTCCCTTGGATTGTTTTTCTTTTAAAAGCTTACCTACCTTATCTACTCTTCCTTTATCTTTTACAATTTGAATACTTTTTTGATTTTGAATAGCAAAACCAACTGAATCATAACCTCGATACTCTAATCTTTTTAAACCTTCAATTAAAACTGGGGAGGCTTGGCCTTTCCCAGTATAGCCAAAAATACCACACATATGTATTATATTAATTTAATTATATAATATATAATTAATTTATTATATAAACTTTTAAAAACCTCTAATTTATTAAATATTATTACATTTTCTCTGGTACATCTATACTAAGAAGTGATAAACCCTTTTTAATTGTTAAACCAACAAAATTAGCTAACCATAAACGTGTTTTTTTTAAATCTTTTTCTTGAGTACGATTAATTGATATACCATTATAAAAAGCATTAAAAAGCTGAGCTAATTCTTCTAAATATTTACAAACAAAATGAGGCAAATCTTGTTCTTGTGCTTTTAATAAAATCTTGGGGAAAAACATTAATTTTTGAAGTATTTCAAATTCAATGTCTTTTTTAAATGAAATATCTTTTATATCATTTATTTTACCTAATTTAAAACCTTGATTAGATAATTTATCTATTATAGATTGGATTCTAGTATAAGTATATTGAAGATAAACCGCACTACCCCCTTTTAATGAAAGCATTTTCTGCCAATTAAAGGAAATATCTTTATTTCTTGTTTGTTTTAGATCGTTATAAATTATTGCTCCTATACCTATTGTTTTAGCAATCTCATTTATTTTAGCCTTTTTATAATCACTTTGCTTGTTTAAAAGAATTTGTTTTGCCTTTTGAATGGCTTTTTCAATTAAAACATTTAATTCTATCACCCTCCCCTTACGTGTAGACATTTTTTTTCCTTTCCATAAAACCATCCCAAAACCAATATGCTTTAATTTAATATTTTCGGGAGTATAACCAGCAGATTTAGCTAAAGCAAATAATTGTTTAAAATTTAGTTTTTGTTCATTACCAACAACATATAAAATAGCATCTGGTTTAAAGGTTTTTATTCTAAAACGTAAAGTAGCAAGATCACGTGATAAATAAACACTAGCCCCATCCTTTTTTTGAAGTAAAAAAGAAGGAATATTATTAGTTTCTGGCACTGCTACCGCTCCTGTTTTCTCATCAATATAGCAAAGATCCTTTTGTAAACAATCTTTTACAATTTGATCTACTTTATCAATATAAAAACTTTCTCCTATTGTTAAATCAAAATTAATTCCCAGTTTTTTATAAACCTTATTAAATTCTTTTAAACTTAAATCTCTAAATTGTTGCCATATTTTGATAAGTTCTGGATCTTTATTTTCTAACTTTAAAAAATATTCTCTTGCCTTATCTTTAATTTTAGGGTTTTCTTTAGCTTGTTTATGAAATTTAACATATAGTTTTTTTAATTCTGGAATAGGATTTTCTTGTATTTTCTCTTTATCTCCCCATTTTTGATAAGCATATATTAAAGATCCAAATTGAGTCCCCCAATCCCCAATATGATTATCCTTAATAGAAATAAAACCAGAATTTTCATAAAGATTAGCAAGAGCTTGGCCAATAATTGTAGATCGTAAATGCCCTACTCCTATTGGTTTTGCAATATTAGGAGCTGAATAATCAATTACTACTTTTTTGCCGGCATAAAGATTATTCTCACCAAACCTGTTTCCAAGATTATAAATACATTTTAAAGATTTTTCATAAAAAGCTTTTTTATTTAAAAATAAATTAACAAACCCTTTTTTAGCTATAGCTTTTTCTATTAAATCAAAGTTATGATTTTTAATTCCTTGACTAATTGCTTGGGCTAATTGATTTGGGTTTGTTTTTATTTTTTTTGCTAAACTAAATACTTCAAAGCAAAAATCTCCAGAAATACCTTCGGGTGGTAAACTTAAATCTATATTATCGACCTTGCTTGTTTCAAATTTGTCTTGAATTAAATTAATAATTTTTAATTTAATTTCCTCTAAAGGATACTTCTGATATTCTATATAATCACATTTATCTTTGTTTTTAGATATTTTTTTTTGAAGGTTTTTAACTGATTGATTGGTTTGTTTTTTGTAATTTTTAAATAGATTATCTTGCCTCATAAAAAGAAATTTTTTGTTTAATTTAAAATTATATTCTAAAAAGCGGGAGACGGGAATTGAACCCGCGTTACAACCATGGGAAGGTTGCGTTGAGCCACTCAACTACTCCCGCACTCTTTTTTTTAATTTTCTAATAACTTTTTTCTTTTTCCAAAAGGATAAATAATCTATAATCAAAGTTCCTTGTAAATGGTCAAATTCATGTTGAATACTTCTAGCTAAAAGACCTTGAGCTTTTATTTTCACATATTTTTTTTGCTCTACTAAGTAACCTTTAACTTCTATTTCAGTTGATCTTTTTACTTTAACTCTTACCCCAGGTAAACTTAAACAACCCTCTGTTCTCTTTTTTTTGTTTTTAGATCTATAAATAATATCAGGATTAACAATGGTAAGCGGCCCCTTACCACTTTCTACTACAAAAATATTCTTTTTTAACCCAACTTGAGGCCCTGCCAAACCTATTCCATCCCCTTTATACATTGTTTTCACCATATCTTTAGATAATTTCTCTAAACCATCATCAGAAATATCTATATCTTCACAATCTTGCCTTAAAATTGGATTACCATATAATACTATATTCATAAAATATTGTTATTCTTTTTTATAATATAACAAATTGTATAAAAAAACAACCCCTTTATTAGGGTTTTGTTTGTTTAAAATAAAGATTATAAACTTTACTCAAATTTTAATCTTTTTAAGCGCTTTTTTCTTAATTTATTTTTAGGAAGCATTTTAGAAACAGCATGGGTAATAATTCTAGTAGGATCTTTTTTAAAAACCTGTTCAGCAGATTCTGTTTTTAATTTACCAGGTTGACTACTATGTCTGTAATAGATTTTATCAGTTGACTTTTTACCAGTAAATTTAACCTTATCGGCATTTTTGATTATTACTACATCACCTCCATCAACATTAGGTTTGTAGTTAGTTTTGTGCTTGCCAATAAGAAACTTGGCCACTTTGGTTGCTAAGCGGCCTACAATTTTGCCTGAAGCATCAATTTTTTTTACATCTCTTTCAATAGCCATATAAAATTTAAACTAATTCTAATATTGCTTGTTTAGCTCCATCCCCTTTTCTTTTACCAAGCTTTATAATCCTAGTATAACCACCTGGTCTATCTTTATATTTAGGGGCTATTTCTTGAACTAATTTTTTAGTTATCTCAACATCTTGAAAAAAAGAGTTAGCTCTTCTAAAAGAATTTAAATCAGATTTTTTAGCTTTAGTAATTAACTTTTCTATAACTGGTTTAGCTGATTTAGCCTTTCTTAAAGTAGTTACTATTTTACCATTTAATATCAAAGACTTACAAAGCCCTTTTATCAAGGCTTTTCTTGGTCCTGTTTTTCTACCTAAAGATTTACCCTTTTTTCTATGACGCATTTTTATTTCTTTTTAGACTTTTTCTTAGATTTTTTACTTTTAGATTTACTTTTACTTTTTTTCTTTGATTTCTTAGATTTTTTCTTTTTGGATTTCTTTTTCTTAGATTTACTTTTATTTTTTTTCTTTGATTTAGTCTTTTTCTTTGATTTAGCTTTAGATTTCTTTTTCTTAGATTTACTTTTACTTTTTTTCTTACTTGCACCTTTAGCAATATCTCCTTTGCCAGATTGCAAAAAGCTATTTAAAAAACTAAATTGCTCACTTAAAAGAGCACTTGATTTTATAAAGGCTTGTTTTGGAGTAAGTGTTCCGTCTGTAGTAATATTTAAAGTTAATTTATCATAATCAGTTCTCTCCCCTACACGAACATCTTCTACTTCAATACCTACCTTTTTTATTGGACTATAAGCTGAGTCGGTTAAAATTACACCAATTCCTAAATTTTTATCAGATTTCTTTTCACTTGGCTTCCAACCAAAGCCACCTTCAACAAAAATCTCCATTTCTAATTCTGTTTTGCTGTTTGTAATATTTGCAATAACAAGATCAGGATTAGCAATTTCTACATCTGAGTTCTTTTCAATATCCTTTGCCTTAACCTTGCCTTTACCTTTAGATTTTAATTCAAGCTTAATAGGTTCACTGTGATCACCATGAATTTTAAGTTTTAAAAGTTTAAGGTTTAGTATAATTTCTAAAACATCTTCTTTCACACCATTAATAGAAGAAAACTCATATCTAGCTCCTTTAATCTTTACAGCTGTAACAGCTCCTCCTGGTAAAGAAGTTAAAAGAACTCTTCTTAAAGCATTACCCCAAGTAGTTCCATAACCAGGATAACAAGGTTTTATAATAATGCTGCCTTGATTCTTATTTTCTTCGCTTTTTTGATAAGTTACCGTTTTAGGTAAAAAAATATTATCTTTTGCCATAGTATATAATGAAAAATTATTTTATTAAAATACAATAATCAAATTTTTTAACTATAGTTTTATAAATTATTATCTACTGTAATAAGCAATAATCATCCTTGTTTCAAATTCTTGGGGTAAATCTTCTTCTGATGGCTCTTCTATCATTTTAATTTCTAATTTTTTCTCATTAACATCAATCCATTTTGGAACTTGAATGTCTTTATTTTTGTCAGCTAAACGATCTTTAACTAGTTTTTTAATATCTCCATGATCCTTTATTTGAATAGTATCACCTATTTCTACTTGATAAGAAGAAATATCCATTTTCTTTCCATTTACTAAAACATGGCCATGAGAAACTAATTGTCTAGCTTGCAGTCTGCCTTTAGCAAACCGAGCTCTATATAAGACATTATCAAGTCTCTTTTCTAAAAATCTTAAAAACCAAGTCTCAGTATTTTTCCCTTTTTGTTTAGCTTTTTTAAAATAATTCTTAAATGGTTTTTCTCTTAAATGGTAAAAGTTTTTTAAAGCTTGTTTTTCTCTAAGTTGTCTTCCATATTCAGAAATGCGCCTAAAACCTTTAGTGCCGTGTTGTCCAGGAGGGAAACTCCTTTTATTCATAGCACACTTTGAGGTGTAACAACGTTCACCTTTTAAAAACAACTTTTTACCAGCTCTTCTGCAAATTTTACATTTAGGATTTTTCTCACTCATATAAAATAAAAATTAAACTCTTCTTGGTTTAGGTGGCCGACAACCATTGTGAGGCACAGGTGTAGTATCTTTAATAGATAAGATATTTAAACCATTAGAATAAAGAGACCGAATAGCAGACTCTTTACCCATACCAATTCCTTTAACAAAAACATCAACATCTTTCATGTTGTAATCTTTAATATTTTCTAAAGCATCTTTTACAATTATACTAGCAGCATAAGGAGTAGCTTGCTTTGGGCCCCTAAACCCACAACGACCAGCACTTGACCAACCTAAAACATTACCTGACGCATCTGTCAGGGTAACAACGGTATTGTTATAGGTGGCTTTAATATAAGCTCGACCTCTTGTTATTTGTCTTTTAGTTTTATTCTTTTTCTTTTTAGTTTTCTTTTTTGGCATAAATTAATTTTTAGGGAGCTTTAGGACCTGATCTTTTCCCAGTAGCTAAAGTATGTCTTACATTGCCCCTCACAGTTCTACTGTTAGATTGAGTCTGTTGACCTCGAACAGGTAAATTCTTTTTATGACGAGAACCACGATAACATTTAATATCTTTTAATCTTTTGATGTTGGCAGCTACTTCACGCTTTAAAGATCCTTCTATTTTATACTCTTCAATTACCTTTTTTAGCTTATCAACCTGCTTAGAAGTTAAATCTTTTACTCTTGCTTCTTTATCAATTTTAGTTTTATCTAAAATCTCTAATGCTCTAGATTCACCAATACCAAAAATATAGGTTAGACCTATTTTGATTTTTTTATCACTTGGTAAATTAACTCCTTCAATTCTTGCCATAAATATATATTAATTAAACTAATTATCCTTGCCTTTGTTTATGTTTTGGATTTTTACATACCACATACAACCGCTTTCCACGGCGGACTACTTTACAATGAGGACACATTTTTTTTACTGAAGATCTGACTTTCATAAATTTATAGATTATAAACGATAAACTATTCTACCTTTAGACAAGTCATATGGGCTAATTTCTAATTTTACTTTATCTCCCGGTAAAATCTTAATTTTATGCATTCGCATTTTACCAGAAAGATGAGCTCGAATAGTTTTACCATTATCAAGTTTAACTTTAAAATTAGCAGAAGGCAAAAGCTTTTCAACTGTACCTTCGGCTTCAATAAAATCTTTTGATTTATTAGCCTTTTTACCAGAATTATTTTTTTTATTAGGCATAAAAAAATTAAATACCAATTAGGTAGTATTTATTATAAAGATTTGTATTTATGTGTCAAGTCAATACTAAACCCTAAATAAATAAACTAGTTATCTTGAGATTTAGTCTTAACAACAAAGAATATTCTTTGTTGAAAAATTGGCAAACGATTATAAAAAGAAGGGGTTGTTTCAATACTAACTTTTTCCACATTAACATTTTTATAAATTTTAGCAAGGGCTTTGTCTTTTTTTAAAAAAACCAATGAATGAGTCAATCTTTTTTGATCTACACAAGGATAACTTTTTTCATGAATATTAACCTGAAGAGTAGCTTTTTGAGGCATAGAATCAGTTTTTAATATAGTAAATTCCCAATTTTGAGGATGAAATTTTTTAATCTCTGTTTTTTCTAAACCATTTTTCAAAATATTTTCTACCTTATTTTTAATTAAATTTTCTAAATCATTTCTTGAAAAAGTTAATACTTTGTTACCCTCATTAAAGGTTAGTTGATCTAAAATAACAAAATCTTCTTGTGATCTAGCTTTAACAATAGGTAAAATTTGGGCTGGTATTTTATTAAGATGAGTAAAAACCTTATCTACACTTATATCAATATTTACCTTAAAATCAACAATTAAAGGCTCAGGTGTTAAAAAAAGATTAACTTGAGCTGAGGGGAGCCAGCATAATAAAAATACTAAAAACAACAATAAAACGCCGCTAAAATAATATTTAAATGAAGGAAAATTATAATCCATAATTTACTTATTTTCAATATATTGAATTTCTTCTTTAAGCAAAACACCAAATTTATTTTTAACTTTTTGCTTAACAAAATTAATTAATTTTTTAACATCTTTACTTTTACCGTTTTTAATATTTATCATAAAGTTAGCATTGTCTTTATCTATAATAATATCCCCTATCCTTTTTCCTTTTAAGCCTGCTTTATCAATTAGCCAACCAGCTGGGGCTTTTAAATTAAAATTTTTAAATTCAGGATATTTTTTAATAACTTTTTTAGAAAACTGATCTAAAGGAACATTTTTAAAAACACAACCAGGAGTTTTTTTACCAGCTTGTTTTTTTATTCTAATATTTTTCCATTTTTGATAATTTTTTTTATCTTTATCAGTTATTCCTTTCAATAAATTTAAAAAAACATTTACTATGATTAAGTTATTTTCTTTAAAATAACTATTACGATAAGAAAATTTATTTTGACCATTAATATATTTAAAAGTATTTTGTGAAAAAATTTCTACCTTTTTACAATAATCTCCAATACAACCCCCATAAGCTCCTGCATTGCCAAAAACAGCTCCCCCTAATTGACCAGGAATCCCTACTGCCCACTCCATACCCCTTAAATCGTTTTTTAAACAATAAGAAACTAATTTATTGAAATTACAACCAGCCCCAACTTTTAATAATACCTTTTTATTATCCTCAATCTTTTTAATATCTTTAATATGAATTTGGATAATTAAGCCATTAAACCCCTTATCTGAAACCAAAACATTACTTCCTCCGCCTAATAAAAATACAGGGAGGTTTTGTTTGCTGGCCCAAAGAAAGCCTTTTTTAAGCTGATTTTTATTATCAACCTTTAAAAAATATCTAGCTATACCCCCTATTTTAAAGGTGGTTAAAGGCTTTAAGTCAAAATTTTCCTGAATTTGTAGTTTCATACTATTTTTAATATTATCTTATTTTAAAACTGTTGACAACTTCTTGTTTAATGTCAAAAAAATGTTATAATAAAAAAAGTAATATTTTAAATCTTTTTTTATGCGTTTAAATGTTCAAAAAATTGAAACAAAAAACTTGGTTTGGGTTGATGTTTCTAATCCAGGAGAGCAAGAAATGGAGTTTTTAAAAGAAAAATTTGGTTTTAATGATTTTCACATAGAAGATTGCAAAGCTAAAATTCAAAGACCAAAATTAAATACCACCAACAATTACATATTTATGGTGCTGTTGTTTCCGGTTTATAATAAAAAAACAAGAAAAATCACACCTTCTGAAGTTGATTTTTTTATAAGCTCTGATTATTTAGTAACAGTGCATAGAAATGACCTCTCCCCTCTTATGAATTTTTTCAACCTTTGCAATATCTCAGAACCTAAAAGAAAAAAGTATTTTACTGGTAATCCGGCTACTTTACTTTATGAAATCTTAGACAGACTATTTAAATATTGTGGACCTATAATTGATAAACTCAATTTAAATATATCTAGTATTGAAGAACATGTTTTTCAGGGTTATGAGCGAAGAATGGTAAGAGAAATTTTAATTTCTAAGATTAATATTGTTAACTTTAGAAAGATTATGCAAGTTCATCGCCGTGTTATTTCAAAACTATTAGAAAAAAGTTCACTTTTTTTCTCTACCAGCAGGGTAAAAGTTTACTTTAAAGAATTAATTGGAACTACTAATGAAATTTGGCAACAATTAGAAAACATGAATCAATCAATTTCAGCCATTGAACAAACTAATAATTCTCTTATCTCTTTTCAATTAAATGATATCATTAAAATGCTTACCACAATATCAGTAATTATCTTACCAATTAGTTTATTAGCTAGCATTTTTGCTATGAATTTAAAATACATGCCCACATTTACTCAACTTCCCTATTCTTTCTGGATAATTACTGGAAGTATGATAATACTTTTTGGGGCTATGTTAATTATATTTAAGAAAAAAAATTGGTTATAAAATTAAATGCTTAAAGTTTATAACACCTTATCTAGAAAAAAAGAACAATTTAAACCTATTAACGATAAAAACGTTAATTTTTTTGTCTGTGGACCAACAGTTTATGACTATATGCATATTGGTCATGCTAAAACATATATTCAGTTTGATGTTATTGTAAAATATCTCCGTTTTAAAGACTATAATGTTTTTTATCTTCAAAATATAACTGATATAGATGATAAAATCATTAAAAAAGCCCAAAACAAAGAAGTTGACCCTCTTAAATTAGCTCATAAATACGAAAAATACTATCATGAAGATGAGAAAAGTTTAAAAATAAACGCTGTTTCAAAACATGCTAGAGCAACCGACTATATCCCTCAAATTATAGATCAAGTTAAAAGATTAATAAAAAAGGGCTATGCATATAAAATATCAGATGGTTATTACTTTGATATAACAAAATTTAAAGATTATGGTAAACTTTCAGGCAGAACCGCATTAGAAGCTGAAGACGCAGTATCACGAATTGATGATAGTAGTGAAAAAAGAAATATAGGAGACTTTTGCCTTTGGAAATTTTACATTCCAGGTAAATCTGAGTCTAATGAACCTTATTGGGAAACAGATCTAGGCAAAGGAAGACCGGGCTGGCATATTGAAGATACAGCAATTACAGAAACTAACTTTGGACCACAATATGATATTCATGGCGGAGCTAGGGATTTAGTATTTCCTCACCATGAAGCTGAAATTGCCCAAATTGAGGCAGCTTCTGGTAAAAAACCTTTAGTCAGATATTGGATGCATACTGGTTTTTTAAATGTAAAAGGCAAAAAAATGGGGAAATCTTTAAATAATTTTGTCACAGTAAGAGAAATTACTAAAAAGTATAAAGCAGAAACAATAAGATTTTTTTACTTAACAAGTCATTATAGAAGCCCAATTGATTTTAATAAAAAAGCTCTTGTAAAAGCTAAAAATTCTTTACAAAGAATTGATGAATTTATCCAAAATATAAAAACCAACCCTCAAAAGGATGATTTAAAATTAATAAAAAGAACAAAAAAGAAGTTTTTCAAAAGCATGGATAATGATTTTGACACACCAGCAGCCTTGGCTAGTATATTTACATTTATAAAAAAATCATATAAAAATAATTTAGGAGGAGAAAAAACTATTAAGTTTTTAAAAGAAATTAATACTATTTTTAATACTTTTCAATTTAAAACCAAAAAAATACCTCAAAAAGTAAAAGACCTTAACCAAAAAAGAGAGCATTATAGAAAAGAAAAAAAATGGGATAAGGCTGATCAAATTAGAAAAAAAATAAATAAATTAGGATATAGAGTAGAAGATACTAAAGAAGGTCCTATTTTAAAGTCTAAATAATAGTTTTAACAACTTATTTGATAAAATTAAAATAAAAGATACCAAATTTAAGGTATCTTTTTTTATATTATTGTATTAAAATTTTATAAACTAACAAAAAATTAGTTTAATGAAAAATCAACTTTTACCTTAACTGAAGGACCCATAGTAGAAGTAATAGCAACCTTTTGAAAAAAATTCTTGCGTTTAACTTTTGAAGGGCGCATTTTTTTTAACTTTTCAATAACAGCTTGAAAGTTTTCTTTAATTTTATCTTTTTTCCAAGAACTTTTTCCAATAATTAAATGTATATTACCGCCACTATCATTTCTAAAAAATATTTTACCAGTTTTTAACTCTTTAATAGTGTCTTTTATATTTTCTGTCACAGTGCCATTTTTAACAGTTGGCATAAGCCTTTTAGGCCCTAGAATACGAGCAATTTTTGATAAATCTTCCATTATTTCAGGATGAGCTATAGCTATATCAAAATCAACTTTTTTAGATTTTTTAATCTTTTTAATTAAATCTTTACCGCCTGCTATATCGGCTCCTGCCTTTTTAGCTTCTTTTTTATTATCAGACTTAACAAAAGCAGCCACTTTTTTTTCTTTAACACCGCCATTTGGCAAAACTAAAGATCCTCTAATTTGTTGATCAGTTTTTTCTGGATTTATACCTAGAGTTAAATGAAGCTCTATTGTTTCATCAAACTTAGCTGCTTTATTAGATAAAACTAAATCAATAGCTTTATCTAAAGTATACTCTTTGGTTTTATCTATTTTATCTTGCAGATTTTTATATTTTTTAGAATGCATAAATTGGTTTAATCTTTAAAATCTAATTAAATAAATATTATTTTTCTATTTTAATACCCATTTGTTTAGCAGTCCCTCTGACAATATTCATAGCTGCTTCAATATTATTAGTATTTAAATCAGGCATTTTAGTTTCAGCAATCTTTTTAAGTTGATCCTCTGTAATGCTACCAGCTTTATCTTTTAAAGGATTACCTGCTCCTTTTTCAACTCCAGCAGCTTTTTTAATTAAATCAGAAGTGAGGGGGGTTTTTAAAATAAATTTATAAGTATTATCTTGAAATACAGTAATTTCAACTGGAATCACATCACCAGTCATATCTTTGGTTTTAGCATTAAATTTTTTACAAAATTCAGAAATATTTAAACCATGTTGACCTAAAGCAGGACCAACTGGAGGGGCTGGATTAGCTTGGCCTCCTGGTATTTGTAGTTTTATAACAGTCTTTACTTTTTTTGGCATAAAATTTAACTTTTAAATTGATATATTTATATTTTTTTAACTTGTAAAAAGTCTAATTCAGCTGGCGTTTCTCTTCCAAAAACAGATATTAGCACCTTTACTCTTCCCCTTTCTTTATCAACATCTTTTACTTTCCCTTCAAACCCCTTAAATGGACCATCAACAATCTTTACTGGTTCACCTACATCAATATCAATCTTGTATTTAGGTTCTTCAACCCCCATTCTTTTTTTAATTTCCTTAATTTTATCTTCACCTAAAGGAATTGGGGTTGTGCCCGATGATATAAAGCCAGTTACATTAGGAGTATTTCTTACCACATACCAAGACTTATCAGTAACAATCATTTCTACTAATACATAACCTGGGAAAATTTTTTCAGTCACAGTTTTTCTGCGACCATTTTTAATCTTAATATTTTTTTCTGTAGGAACCAAAACATTAAAAATCTTATCTTCCATATTCATAGATTCTATTCTTTGACGTAAACTATCAGCTACTTTTTGCTCATAACCCGAATAAACATGAATTGCATACCACCTTTTACCTTCATGTTGAGTTTGTTTAGGCATATATAAAAATAATTAATTATTAAATTACTTTTTCAACTAATTCAGTTAATACAAGATCAACTATTCCTAAAAAAATAGCTACCCCTATACTCACACCAATAACTACCATAGTATGACGTATGGTTTCTTGTTTAGTTGGCCAATCAACTTTTCTCAACTCTTTAATTGAGTTTTTAATATAATCGGATAATTTTTTAAACATATAAATAAAATAAAATTCGTTTTTAAAAAGACCCCCGATTGGGTCTTTCTAAAATAATAGCATAAATAAAAAATATTGCAAGACCCAAATTTTTAAATTATTTATTAAATATTAAACATCTAAATTTTTAACTCCTTTAGCGTGAGTTTGAATAAATCTTTTTCTAGGTAATACTTTTTTGCCCATTAAAATTTCAAAGATCTCATCAGCTTCAGCTGCATCTTCAACTTCTACTCTTTTTAATATCCTGTTTTCTGGATCCATAGTAGTTTCAAAAAGTTCATCCGGATTCATTTCACCTAAACCTTTGTAACGCTGAATACCAGCTTTAATATTTCTTTTTTGACTTTTCTTTTTTTTATCAATAGATTTTACTTTAAAACCTTTCACTTCTTTTTCTTTCTTCTTTTCTTGACCTAAAATCTTTCTTTTTTCTTCTTCAGTATAAGCATATTCAACCTTTCTACCTTTTTTAATTTGATAAAGAGGAGGTTGGGCAACATAAACATAACCCTTTCTTATAAGCTCAGGAAAATATCTATAAAAGAAAGTTAAAAGTAAGGTTCTAATATGCATTCC
>CAZBSA010000013.1:0-12305 GCA_964494785.1 uncultured Gammaproteobacteria bacterium
TTCTAAAGCAGTTTGAATTTGTTTAATATCTGAAATACGCCTCGCATCTCTAGCACGTTGCCTAGCATTATTTAAAGAAATAACAGCCAAGGCAGCTAAAAGACCCATGATTGCCACTACAACCATAAGTTCAATTAAGGTAAAACCTTTACGTTTTTGGTTTTTCATAAAATTTATATTTATTAAAATTTTTAAATACTTTACTACAATAAATATTGTATCAAATTTTTAAAAAAAAATAAACAAAGTTATCCACAACCCCATGTTTTTAACATTTTATCCTCGTTTTTAGCTTGCTATAAAATCTATTTTTTGTATAATATTATTAAGAATATAAAAAAATATATTCATGAAAAAAAATCAAGATATAAATTTAATAAATGGAGTTTATACTCCTCAAAATTTTGAAAAGCCTAAAAAAAAGAAAAAAGGTAAAGGGTATAAAATCTTTATTGTTCTTTTTGCTATTATAGTTTTATTTTTTACCACAAACACCCTTTTTACTCATAATGGTGTTTTAAATAATTTAGGCCAAGCTTCATTTTGGCAAGGAGTAGCTAATATAGTATCTGGAAAAACAACCCTTAAAGGAGAAATATATGATAGGATAAATATTTTAATTTTAGGGATGGGAGGAGCAAGACATGAAGGCCCTTATTTAACTGATACTATAATGCTAGCTAGTATAAAACCCTCTACTAACCAAGCTGCCTTAATTTCTATTCCTAGAGATTTATATATTGATATTCCTGGTAAAGGAAAAGGTAAAATTAACGCAGTCAATGCCATTGGTGTAAAAGAATCTAAAGATGGAGGAGATCTAACTTCAGATGTAGTAGAAGATATTTTAAATACTCCAGTTCATTATTGGGTCCGGGCTAATTTTAATATGTTTGAAAAAATTATTAATGAAATAGGAGGAATTGAAATAACAGTTAAAAGATCTTTTACTGATTATCAATATCCTGCCCTAGGTTATAAATACAAAACTGTTAGCTTTGAAAAAGGTAAACAACATATGAATGGTAAAAAAGCTCTAGAATTTGCCCGTTCTCGTCACGGCACAAATGGAGAAAATTCTGATTTTGCTAGAAGTAAGCGTCAACAACAAGTAATTTTTGCAGTTAAAAACAAAATACAAAAAACAGGCATGTTAGCCAACCCCACAAAAGTATTTAAACTTTTTCAATTATTTAAAAACAATATCAGCACAAATCTTAATTTAAGCCAATCCTTAAAACTAACAAAGCTTGTAATGGGTATTAAAAAAGAAAATATTATAAGAGAAGTATTTCAAAATGGTAAACAAGGACTTTTACAACATAAAATTACTAATAATGGTAGCTATGTATTAGTACCTAAAGACGATTTTGATGATTTAGCAAAAGTTTCTCAAAATATTTTTAAAGACAATCCCTCTAAAAAAGCCCAACAAATTTTTAATATCTCCAATCAAGAACCTATACAAATAAACAACTCTCAACTTTAAAATAAATCTAGCCAAGCAAGTTAAAATGAAATCCCAGAAAAAAGATAACCAAAAAATAATAAATATTGCCCTAATAGGAAAAGTAAACAGTGGCAAGTCAACTTTATTTAATCGTTTAATTGAAGAAAGAAAAGCAATCAGTTTTCAAAAAGCAGGTACTACTAGAGATAGAAACTATGGTATATGTCATTGGCAAGGTGAAAAATTCCAAATTATTGACACAGGTGGCTTAACTCAAGAAAAAGATAACCAAGAAATTGATCAAAAAGTAAAAGACAATATAAAAACTGCCATAAAAGAGGCAGATATTATTTTTTTTGTAACAGAAACTAAAAACTTGGGTAGCTTAAAAAGGCCCGGTGATATAATAACTGATTTTGAAAGAAATATTTCTCAAATGATTAAAAAATCTCAAAAGCCTACTATTTTAATTTTAAATAAATCTGATAATTTAAAAAAAAGGAAATGGGCTAAAAATAAAAAGTGGTTAGCTTTAGGTTTTGGTAAACCAATTCCTATTTCAAGCGCTAATGGAAGTGGTATAGGAGATCTTTTAGATTTAACAATTGAAAAAACCAAGGATATTAAAAAGAAAAAAATTGCTAAGAAAGGACCAGATAAATCAATAAAAATCTCTATTATTGGCCGGCCTAATGTTGGAAAATCTACCCTTTTTAACGCTATTTTAGGCAAAAAACAAGTAATAGTTTCAAGTACTCCCCATACCACAAGAGGGCCTCAAGATACATTTCTTTTTTATAAATCAAAAGAATTAGATAAAAAAATACCTCTTACCTTAATAGATACAGCTGGCATTAGAAAGAAAAGAAAAGTTAAACCCGGTATTGAAAAAATAGGGGTTGATAGATCTTTTAGGGCCATGAAAAAATCAGACGTTATTATAATAGTTTTAACAGCCCAAAAACCACCTAGCCACCAAGATAAAACCTTAATACGCTTAGCTTTAAAAACTAAAAAGGCAATGGTTATAGCAATAAACAAATGTGACCTTTTAAGCAAAAAAGAATATCGTCTTTTTACTAAATCAAATTTAATTTATAATAAATTACCTATGGCCAAATTTGCCCCGAGAGTTTTTATATCTGCTAAAAGAAAAAAAGGTATAAATATTTTAGTCAAAAGCATTATTCAGGCTAGTAAAAACCAGCAAAAAAATATTTCAGAAAAAAAATTAAATATCTTTTTAAAAGAATTAATAAAAAAGAAAGGGTTTAAAAAAGAAGTTTGGGAAAGAATAGATTTTTTGCAAACTAAAACAAACCCTCTTGAATTTAGTTTAATTTGCCCTAAAATAATAATGAAAAGAAGACAAGTTAAAAAAGCCCACTTTAATATTATAAAAAAAGCTTTAAGAGAAAAATGGGATTTTACTGGCGCTCCCATATTTATTAAAACAAAATGCCCTTAATAATTGGATTAGGAAATCCTCAAAAATATAAAAACACAAGACACAATATTGGCAAAAAGATTATTAAAAGTTTTGCTAAAGATTTTTATTTTCCAAAATTTAAATTAAACAATGCTTTATTAGCTAAAATCACTAAATCTAAAAAAACTATTCTCGCTTTACCTAAAACCTACATGAATAACTCAGGCAGATCAGTTAAAAAACTAGTTGATCAGTTTATAAACAATTCTTTAAAAGATTTATGGGTTATTCATGACGACCTTGATCTCCCTTTAGGGAAAATAAGAATATCTTTTAATTCTAGCTCTGGTGGACACAATGGGGTAAAATCAATTATAAATCATTTAGACTCTAAGGAATTTATAAGATTTAGAATTGGTATTAAAAACAAAGACTTAGACAAAATAGACCCTAAAGACTTTGTTTTGCAAAAATTTAAATCAAATGAAAAAAAACTTTTAAAAGAATCTATAAAAAAAACAAGGCAAGCTTTAAAGACTGCCATTGAAAAAGATATTGATTTAGCTATGCAAGAATATAATTAAATAAGATATTATGGAATTTTCTCCCAAAAAAGCGATTAAGCCTGAAAGAATCTAATCGTTGCCGTAAAAGCTAAAGAAGAGCCTCGTCGCTCTTTTCTTTTTTATCTCACTTCTCACAGTTCTCACAGGTTTAATCTGTCAATCTGATTAAAAAATAATAACTAAGCGGTAAATCGATAATTGGTTATCATAAGATAATTTGATAACCCTTTAACATCTTTTAAAATTAAATTGTGGATAACTTTATTTGACTTTTAATAAAAGTCGGACTATTATTAAAAATGATTTAATAAAAGTCGGACTATTATTAAAAATTCTTTAAATATTAAATCATTTTTTAAATTTCTATGAAAAAAAAATTATTAAAAAGAAAATTGTTTAAAAAATTAACAAAATGGATAAATAGAAAAGAAATCCTCGCCATTAAAGGGCCCCGACAAGCAGGGAAGACTACCCTTTTAAAAATGCTTATAAAATGGCTAAAAAATGAAAAGAAAGTTAATCAAAATAAGATTATATTTATTACACTTGAAGACAGAGAAGTGTTAAAAAAAATAGAACAAAATGCTTTAGAATTTGTAAAAAGCTTTATTGGTAAAAATAAAAAAGATACTTTTTATTTTTTAATAGATGAATTCCATTACTTAGAAAATGGGGGGCAAATTTTAAAATTATTATATGATAACTTTGATAATGTTAAATTTATAATCACTGGTTCATCCTCCCTAGAACTAACAAACAAAACAGCTAAGTTTTTAGTAGGAAGAGTTTTTTTCTTAAACCTTTGGCCATTTGATTTTGAAGAAGCACTACAACTTGAGTCGAAACAATTAAATAATATATATCAAAAAAGATCTAAACAAGTAAAAGAATTTATTGAAACTTCTAAAAAATTTTCCTCCCCTAAAAAAGATATTTTTATTAAAGACTTTAAAAAAGTATTTGAAAAATATTCTATTTGGGGTGGTTACCCAGAAGTATTAAAAACTGAAGATGAAGAAACTAAAAAAACAATTCTTAAAAATATTTATAATACATATATTAAAAAAGATATTATAGAAATTTTAAAAACTACTGATCATTCTACCCTTGAAGATTTGATCAGCTTATTAGCTATCCAAACAGGAAACTTAATCAAATATAATTCTTTAACTAACACAATAGATAGCTATTTTAAAGAAGTAAAACAGTATCTCTCTATTTTAGAAGAAACTTTTATTCTTAATAGAATTAACCCTTATCATAAAAATAAGACAAAAGAAATAAAAAAAACTCCTAAAATTTACTTTGTTGATAATGGTTTAAGGAATTATATTATAAATAATTTTAATCCCCCTAGTTTAAGAACCGATAAAGGATCCTTAATAGAAAATACTGTTTTTTCTCAATTTAAAAAGAATAATGATAAAATTAAAATTAAGTATTGGCGAACTAAAAGTGAAGCTGAAGTTGACTTTATTTTAGAAAAACAACAAAAATTAATTCCAGTAGAAGTAAAATATTCCAACTTCAAAGCTCCAAACATTCCACCTAGCTTTAAAAGGTTTATTGAAAAATATAACCCAAACAAAGGAATAATTTTAACCAAAGGATTTTGGGGAAAAACAAATTTCAAATCAACATTAGTTAGATTCATCCCCGTCTGGTATATTTAAACTTTATTTATATAACTCAATTTTATAGATAACTAAAATAAAAAATACCCTTTTAAAATATGGGTATTTTTTGTTAAAAAATCGTTATAAAAAACCTTGACAAAATTATAAAAATTTGATAATATTTATAATAGAAAATTAAATTTTAGGTTTTTTGTGCAGTCCTGTTTATCAGTGGCAAAACTGGTCATCCCTCCTAACCAGGAAGTAGCCGCTAACTAAGGTTGGGCTTGCTTGTCAAGTGTAGGCCTTAGGCTGATAAGCAGGACTGCATGAAAAACAACAAAAAAACAAGCTTTTAGGCTTGTTTTTTTTGTTTATATTTAGAAACATTTAATATAATCCCAATGCTAGAAAAAAGAAAAAGCAAGTTAGAACCACCATAGCCCATAAATGGTAATGGTACACCAGTTAAGGGAAGTCTTCCTATATTCCCACCTATATTAAAAACAAATTGAAAAAATATAAAAAACCCTAAACCAGCAATTAAAAGTTTGCCAAATTGATCTGATATTCTGCTGGCTAAAATAAAAATTTGAGCAAATAAAAATAAATAAATTAAAATTACTAAGCTACTAGCTAAAAACCCAAGTTCTTCTGCTAAAATAGCAAAGATAGAATCACTTACAACTTCTGGCAAAACATTTAACTTTTGACTTGAGCCGCCTAAACCTTTACCCAAAAGCCCCCCTGAACTAATAGCTATCATAGCTTGATTAACCTGAAAAGACTTACCTTGTAAATTATCTTCTGGATTTAAAAAAGTATTGAGTCTTTCTTTGGCATAAGGGACATGACTAGTCATAATATAACCCCCTATTAAAAGTAATAGTAAAAGCAACACGACTTGAGTTAAGCTTGATTTGGCTAAAAAATAAACCCCTAAAGTAGCAACAATAAATAAAGCTAGCATACCTAAATCAGACTGAAGAACAAAAAAGATTGATATGATTAATATAATAATTAAAACAGGGAAAAACCCATCACTCCATTTTTTAGCTTTTTCCCCCTTGGCTGAAAAAAAAGCAGCTAAATAAATTATAAACCCAATTTTTGCAAATTCAGCTGGTTGAAAATTGATTCCAAAAATATTAATCCAACAACTAGCTTGCCCTTTTGTCTGTCCTAATCCTGGTACAAAAACAAGGCTTAACAAAATCAAGCTTGCAATAAAAATAATTAAAGCCAACTTTTTTAAATATTTATAATTAAAAAAATAAAAAAATAAAAAACCCATTAAAGCAATGGGGAAACTATAAAATAATTGGCGTTTTAAATAAAAATAACCATCTTCAAATTTTTGTATACCTTTAAAATAACTAACCGAAGCTAAAATATATAACCCAAGAACCACCAACACAAGAAAAACCACAAATATTGTAGAAGTTTGAGATTTCATAAAATTTAAAGAAGCTTTTCAGTTAAAAATATTATTAAACCTAATGTTGCCATAATTCCACTTATAAGCCAAAATCTCATTACAATTTTTGGTTCAGGCCAACCTATAGCTTCAAAGTGGTGATGAATGGGGGTTGATTTAAAAATCTTTTTTTTACGAAACTTTTTTGAAATCATTTGAACAATAACTGATAAAGATTCAAAAACTAATATAAATCCAATTAAGGGTAGTAAAATAAAAGTATTTGTTAACATGGCTAAAATACCTAAAAGCACCCCTAAAGACATAGAACCAGTATCACCCATAAAAAATCTTGCTGGATATATATTAAACCATAAAAAAGCAGTTAAAGCTCCCACTATAGCTCCACAAAGACAAGCAACATCAAATTTTCCTTGTACAAAGGCAATCACTCCAATAGCCCCAAAAGCAGTTAAAAGAACTCCTCCTACTAAACCATCTAAACCGTCTGTTTCATTAACAGAAAAACTAGTTGCTACTATAACAAAAATAAAAAGTGGTATATACCAAAACCCAATATTAAAATCACCAAAAAATGGAATATGAATAAGATCCCAGTCTAATTTGGCAAAAAACCAATAAGCTCCTACTCCAGCTATAATAGTATAAATAATTAATTTGTGCCTTACTTTTAAACCACCCCCTTTAATACCAATGCCTTTAATATTTAAAAAATCATCCAAAAGTCCGACTAAAGCAGAGGCAAAAAGAGCCCCGAGTGGCAAAAGAGTTTGAGATCGAGAAAGAAAATTTAATTCTTCAAATAAAGCAAAATCAGTAAACTTTTGTAAATAAAAAATAACAACTGCTAATATAACAGTTGTCCCCCAAATTAAAACTCCCCCCATAGTTGGCGTACCTTGTTTGTCTTTATGCAATTTAGAAAACACTGGGGTAGAGCCATCATTTCTAATTTTTTTTCCAAAATTATATTTATACAAAAAATGAGTTAAAACTGGAGTTAAAAAGAAGGCAATCCCAAAAGATAGTATGGTTAAAATAAATATTTTAATTACAAAAAAAAGCATAACTTCAACCTCTTATTTAATTAATGGATCTTAATTATAAAATAATTATATCAACAAAATCATTGCTTGACAAGAAAATTTTTAATTCCTATTATAAAAAAGCTTAGAAAATTAACTTAATAAACTTATGGCACATAAAAAAGCAGGCGGAACTACTAAGCTGGGAAGAGATTCAGAATCAAAGCGATTAGGTGTAAAGAAATTCGGAGGAGAAAAGATTAAAAATGGTGAAATTATTATCCGCCAAAGAGGCACTAAATTCCATCCTGGCAAAAACGTAAAAAAAGGTAAAGATGATACTTTATACGCCTTAAAATCAGGCAAAGTTTCTTTTAATAAAAAAAGGGTAAAAGATTTTAGAGGCAAACTTAAAAAAAGAACCTTTGTTAATGTAGAATAAAAACCTAAATTATAAATAAAAAGACCAGGTCTATACCTGGTTCTTTTTTTATTAAAATATAAAGTTTAAATTTTATTATTTTTTTTAAGCTTTAAAAATAAAATATGGCTGTGAATCTTTTGAATAGAGGGTTTGTTTAAATTACATTTCATAATAACCCTTATATCTTTTAAATCTTTACCAATTAAACATGAATTACTAAGAGTATAAAGTTCTTCCAGTTCTTGTTTTTTTACTTTTGCCCAATTTATTATATTCCTTTTTGGGATAATTAAAAAATGATCTATCACTTTTAAACCCTCATATTCTAAATAAGGATATTTATTTTCTATAACAAGCCAAAAATCACCTTGTTTTAAAACGGAATGAGTTTTTTTAACTTGAGGATAATCAAAACAATTTTGACTATTACAAGCTTTCTTTTTATAGACTTTGGCTGATATTTTTCTTTTCATGCATTAAAATTTCTTCAATTTATTTTTATTAAAATTTAATTTTCTTTATCTTTCTCAATATCCGATTCTTTGTCTTTTTTTGACTCCGGCTTACTGTCTTGGTCTGCTTTTTTAACTTCATGTTCAATTAATTTATTGTACTGATCTTTATTGTTTAAAGTTTCAACAGCTTTTTGAATTTGAAAATCATCTTCATCTTTTTCATGTATATCTTTTTCTTTTAATTCAATTTCTAAATCAGGCATAATACCATTTTCTTCAATTGATCTCCCTTTTGGGGTATACCAATGAGCTACAGTAATTTTAGCAGCTGAACCATTACTAAACTCCTCAAGCTCTTGAACAGACCCTTTACCAAAAGTTTTAGTTCCTATAACAACTGCTTGATCATAGTCTTGCATAGCTCCCGAAACAATTTCAGAAGCTGAAGCAGAACCGCCATTTACCAAAACAACTGTTTTAATATCAGAGAAAAGACCATTACCATAACATTTATATTCTTGCTCTAAATCTTTAGCATCTTTAGAAACAGTTACTACTTTTCTACCTAACCAAAAACCAGCAATATCAACTGCTGTATCTAAATAACCACCAGGATTATTACGAAGATCTAAAATAATTCCTTTTGGCTGAGAATTTTTAACTACTTGTGCAATATTTTTAAAATCTTGCCAAGTGTCACCAGAAAAATGGGAAATATTAATATAAGCAATATCTTCTGTTTTCATTTCCCAGGATACTGTTTCTATTTCAATAGTATCTCTTACTATTTCAATATCTTCAGTTGAGCTGGCTCCTTTGTGTAAAACAGTTAAAGTAACTGGTTCTCCTTTTGGTCCCCTAATATGCTTTGCAGCTTCATCTAAACTCATTCCCATTGTATCTTTGTCATCAATAGCCAATATTTTGTCGCCTGATTTCATGCCAGCCCTTTTAGCAGGTGTTTCAGGTAAGGGGGAAATTACAGTTAAATAATTATTCTTTTTAGTGATTTCTATACCAACTCCTTCAAAATCACCCGACATTGTATCTAAGAAAAAATCAGCATCTTCCGGATTAAAAAAATTAGAATAAGGATCTTCAAGACTATTAATTATTCCCTCTAATGAACCATAAAATATATCTTTATCAGAAACTGGCTGATCAACATATTTATTTTTAGCTGTTTTCCAAACATCCCAAATTAAATCATATGGTAAATCTTTGTCTATGGATTTAGGAATAGAAATTTCTTGCCAAGAAGGGGTTAAAAATCTTGGATAAACTACTTGATTAAAAAAATTTCCTGCTATAAAAGCAATTATAAAAATAATTATAGTATAAAAAATTATACCAATAGAAGAATTATTCTTGTCTTTATTATTGAAACTCTTTTGTGAATCCATAATTTATGATTTTTTTAACTATTATTAAATAAACTTTTAAAACCTAAATGATTATATGCTTTTTGAGTAGCAACTCTGCCTTGAGAAGTTCTTTTTAAAAAATTTAGTCGTATTAAATAAGGTTCATACATCTCCTCAATAGTGCTTACATGTTCGCCTATTGCAACTGATAAATTTTTAACTCCTACTGGCCCGCCTGAAAATTCTTTTATAATGGTAGTTAAAATTTTTCTATCAAGCTGATTTAAGCCCTTATCATCAACTTCTAACATTTCCATGGTTTTTTCAATAGTGCCTTTTTTAACTCGGCCATCTTCTTTTACTTCAGCAAAGTCTCGTACCCTTCTTAGTAATCTATTAGCTACTCTAGGGGTAAATCTAGATCTTTTTGCAAGATTATCAGCTGCTCCTTTTTCTAAATCTACTCCTAAAATTTTAGCAGATCGTTTTATAATCTTAGCAATATCTTGATTGTTATAAAAATCAAGTTGATAAGAAAGACCAAATCTATCCCTTAAAGGGGGTGATAAAAGACTTGGCCTAGTAGTTGCTCCAACTAAAGTAAATTCAGGCAAATCAAGTCTTAAAACCTTAGCGCTAGGCCCTTTGCCAACTACAATATCAAGAGCATATTCTTCCATAGCTGGATAAAGAATCTCTTCCACTTGTCTTGGTATTCGGTGTAATTCATCAATAAACAAAACCCCCTTATCTGGCAAATTAGTTAGAATAGAAGCTAAATCGCCTACTTTTTCTAAAGCTGGGCCTGAAGTTGTTTGAATTTCTGACCCCAATTCATGGGCAATAATATATGAAATAGTTGTTTTGCCAAGTCCATGAGAACCATAAAAAAGAGAGTGATCTAGAGCATCATCTCTTTTTTTAGCTGCTGCAATAAAAACCCTAAGATTCTTTTTTAGCTTTTTTTGACCAACAAATTCATCTAAGGTCTTAGGTCTAAGTGTGTTTTCCACCTTTTCATCTTCGGATAATTTTTTTGTAACAAAATTTTTTTTAGGATCTTTTTGATCACTAAAATCTTTTGAACTCTCAATCATAATATTTTTATTTATATAATATATTTTATATAATTTCCTAAAAATTGTAAAGAAAAAATACTTTACATTTTTTTAAAAAATCTTATAATAAATATAATTAAGCGCGCATAGCTCAATGGTTAGAGCGCGACTCTTATAAAGTCGAGGTTCCTGGTTCGAATCCAGGTGCGCGCATTCTAATAAATATCTTATGCTTAATTTCGTTATTGGAATTTTAGTTATAATCACAGGAGCCCTTGTAACATGGAAGGCAAGTTGGATTTTAAAAACTTTTGGACGCACAAAATGGGCTGAAAATCACTTAAGCGGAGGAAGTCGGATTTTTTATAAACTTGTAGGGATAGCTATCATATTTTTGGGTTTTTTAATAGTAAGTGGTTTAACCAAAAGCATTTTAAAAAGTTTTATGAATATGCTCCAAATGGGCCGGTAGCTCAGAGGCCAGAGCACTGCTTTTGCATGGCAGGGGTCACGGGTTCGACTCCCGTCCGGTCCACCACTAGTTAAATAACAAAATTGGTGAACCCTTAAGGTACACCAACGAATCTAAGCCAAATACAGCTGGTGAACCCTTAAGGTTAACTAAATTAATTAATAAAGGTTAAAATAATATTTATTCATTTTATGAACTTTAAAATCAAAGGCGGTAAAAAACTTAAAGGGGAAATAACAACCAATACAGCAAAAAACTCTGCTGTAGCTTTACTTTGCGCTTCTCTTTTAAACAAGGAAAAAACTATTTTAGAAAAAATGCCTCGCATTGAAGAAGTAAATCGTATTACAGAAGTTTTAAAAAGTATTGGTGTAAAATTAAATTGGCTTGACAAACATACTCTTGAAATCAAGCCCCCTAAAAAGATTGATATTAAAAAGATTGATAAAAAAGCAGCTATGAGAACAAGAAGTATAATACTTCTTTTAGGAGTCTTAATTCATGAATTTAAAGAGTTTAAATTACCCCAAGCTGGTGGTTGCAAGCTAGGGGCTAGAACTGTTAAACCTCATTTTTTTGCTTTAGAAAATTTAGGAGTTGATATTAAAACAAAAGAAAAATATTATAAAATAGAACACAAAGGTTTAAAAAATAATAAGATTGTTTTATACGAAGCCGGGGATACAGTTACAGAAAATGCTATTATGGCTGCTTCAAAAATACCTGGAAAAACTACCATTAAAAAAGCATCAGCTAATTATCAGGTTCAAGATCTTTGCAATTTCTTAACAAAATTAGGTGTAAAAATAAAAGGTATTGGAACCACTACTTTAAAAGTTTATGGCAAAAAAGAATTAAAAAAATCATTAAAATATCAAATGACAGAAGATCCTATTGAGTCAATGCTTTTTATATCAGCCGCTGTTACAACAAATTCCAAGATCACAATTAATCGTTGCCCAATAGAGTTTTTAGAACTAGAACTTTTAAAACTAGAAAAAATGGGAT
>CAZBSA010000014.1:0-8768 GCA_964494785.1 uncultured Gammaproteobacteria bacterium
TTGGATTCTTTTTATTTTTAATAGTTAAATAAGAATCAGTCATTAGGATGCGATTGTTAGAAGCATCTTTTAAAAAGTATCTTCCAATATCATAATCATAATCTATTTTCATCTTTTCTCCAGAAGTATTTTTAACTAATAATTGATTATTTTTATCATATATATCATATGAGTTATTATTGTTTGTCTTAACAGCAATTGGTAAATAGTCATCCTTTTCATTAGGTTCAATATATAAAAGCCCCACTCTTATTTGAGGGCCATTAGTCTTGTTATCCCATCTTAGATTTTGTTTAATATCAATTGTTTCAGGAACTTTTTGCCACCATTGTTTTGAAGTATCAATTTCAGGTTCTGGCTCTACTATTGGTGCAGGCGGAGTTGTTTCTTTTTGAGAAGGCGGACTAGGTTCTTTTGTTGATGTTACTTTTACAGCAATTTCAATTTTACCACCTGGAATTTTTTTCCCATCTGAGCAAAGCTGAAATTTGCCCCAATGAAGACCAGGATTTTTTGGGCCCTGAATTGTAAATCTAAAAAGAGCGGTCTGACCTGGTTTTATTATTGCAGCTGGGTTGATTCTATTAGGACTATAACTTGTATACCAAGTTGAGTGGGCTAATTTAGAGCTACCCCCTGACTTAGTTCTGAGAGTAACTTTTTTTATACCTTTTCCCATCCAGCTAGTATCTCCAGTATTTTTAAACTTTACCCAAAAGGTTTCAGTTTCGCCTGATTTTAAATCAATAATACCAGCATGGCTTTGAGCTACTCTAGTAGCTTTATAAAAACTTGCCATTCCTTTATAAGGAAAGACTATCAGAATTAAAACAAATGATATAATTAGAATTTGAAATTTTTTGTTTTTCAGCATACATTTTTATTTTAAGCATAAAATAGAACTTGGTCAAGATAAAACAATTTGCTATTATAATAGTGTTATGAAATTGAAAATTAATATTTTTAAAAACACTTCTATACATTTTTTAGGTAAAATTATAAGCCTTTTTATCAATATAGGTTTTTTTGCTATTGTGGCTCGTTATTTAGGGAAGTCTGGTTTTGGTAAATTTACAATAGTAATGGCTTATTTACAAACCTTTGCTACTTTTTCAGATTGGGGACTTTATATGATATTTATACAAATGCTGTCTAAAGATAAGTATAATAGAAAATATCTTTTAGGTAACTTTTTTAGTTTAAGGGTTATAATAAGTGGTTTAATTTTGGGCATTGGAGTTTTAGTATCTTTTTTTATTCCCCAATATGGTGATTTGATTAAATTAGGAATAATGATAACAGCTATTTCTTTTATTTTCAGTTCTTTGGTTCAGCTTTTAACAGGTTTTTTTCAAAAAAGAATGAAAATGAGTAAGGTAGCTTTAGCAGAAGTATTGGGCAAATTAGGCCTTTTCCTCTTTGTTTTGATGGTAATAAATTTTGATTTAGGGATACTTTTTGTATTAACGGGAGTTATTGTGGGTAGTTTTGTTAGTTTTATTATTTTATTTTTATCAGTAAGAAAATATTTTAAATTTAAATTAAGATTAGATTTAAAATTTTGTAAAAAAATTATACAAAAAACTTGGCCTGTAGGAGTATCTATTGTTTTAACTACTATTTATTTTAAAGGAGATACAATTATTCTTTCTTTGTTTAGACCTAATTCTGAGGTTGGTATTTATGGGGCAGCTTATAGGGTTTTGGAAGTCTTGATAATGTTCCCTCCTATTTTTATGGGGTTAGTTTTGCCTCATATGACCAAATCTTTAACCAAGGGACTTTTGAAAAAGTTTAAAAGGATCTTTCAAAAATCATTTGATTTTTTCATTATTTTGATCATCCCTCTTATTACAGGAACATATTTTTTAGCAAATAAAATAATGGTTTTTATAGCTGGCCAAGATTTTGCTGCAGCTGGATTACCTTTAAAAATACTTATAATAGCAACTGGGTTTATATTTTTAAGCAATTTAGGGGTTTATACTATAATCGCTCTTGAAAAACAAAAAAAGATGCTTAAATTTTATGGCTTTGCTGCTGTGATTGGTATTTTGGGTTATATTTTATTAGTTCCTAAATTTAGTTATATAGGAGCAGCTTTAGTTACGGTTTTGGTAGAAGGATTAGTAGCCTTGGGCACCCTTTTTATAGTTTGGAAACAATCTAAAATTCAACTTAATTTTAAAATTGCTAAAAAAAGCTTAATAGCAAGTTTAATAATGGCTGGGATTGGTATTTTAATACGAGATTTTCATGTTCTTTTAAGTGTTTTAGTTTTTATAATTAGTTATTTTACTTTTTTATACCTTTTAAAAGGAATACCAAGGGATTTTCTTAAAAAGCTTTCCTTAAAATAAAAATATGGAATATATAATTTTAATTAGCATTATATTTATTTTTATATCCTTAAAAGATTTAAGGTTTAGTTTGGGTTTGATTTTTTTAAGTTTGCCATTATATCAAATCAGGTTTGAGTTTTTTCAGGTCCCTTTAACTTTATTAGAGTTATGGATTATAATATTTTTAATTATTTGGCTTATTAAACATTTTAGCTTTTCTAAGTTAAATAATTTATTTAAATCTTTAGGAAAATGGAAGTGGATTAGTTTGGCCTGGGTTTTTGTAGGGCTTATCTCTATTTTTATTGCCCCAGAGATAAAACCAGCTCTAGGCTCTTTTAAGGCTTTTTTCTTAGAACCAGTTTTATTGTTTATAATTGGTTTTGATGTAATTAAAACAAGAAAAGATTTATCTATTATTTTAGGATTTGGCATTTTAATGGCTATTATAATAAGTTTTTGGGCTATTTCTCAAAAATTTTTAGGAGGAGGTATTATGAGCTTAGAAGTATTTGGTCAGCCTAAAATTTGGCGGGCAACTGGGCCTTTTCCTCACCCTAATTTTTTAGGACTTTTATTAGGACCTATTTTAGTTTTAGGGTTAAGCTGGTTTTTGTCTTTTAAAAATAAAATTATTTATACAAGTTTGGCTATATTTTTTGTAATTATTTTAGGAACAGCTTTATTTTTTGCAAAATCAGAAGGAGCAATAATAGGGGCAATAGCAGGTCTTTTTATTATATTTCTTTTTAAAAAACCAAAGATTAGTTTAATAAGTTTAGTTTTAATACTAATTTTAGTTTTTTCTATTCCAGGCTTTAGAAGTTTTGTTTTTAAAAAAGCAACATTTTCTGATCTTTCTGGTAAGTTAAGGTTAAATATTTGGGATGGAGCTGTTAATCTTTTATCAGATAATTTTATTTTAGGAGTAGGACTTTGTGGGTATCAAAAACTTATTCCAGGCATTCAAAAATCTTATTTTGATAAAGAAACTAAAAAACTTGTATCTGTAGAAACTCACCCTTATCCACATAACTTATTTTTAGCTCTTTGGTTAGAACTAGGTATTTTAGGAATTGTTGTATTTTTATGGCTTATTGCCAGGTTTTTTTATTTGGGAATATTAAAATTAAAAAAAGTAAAATCAGAATTTAAAATGCAAATTTTAGGTGTAATAGGGGCAATGTCTTGCACTTTAATACATGGTTTAGTAGATACTCCTTATTTTAAAAATGATTTATCTGTTCTTTTTTGGTTTTTGATTTTATTTATGGTCTTTTTACAAAATAAAAAAGAATCTTATTATTAATATGGAGAGGTCGCATAGTTTGGCTGATTGCGCTGGTTTCGAAAACCAGTAGAGCCTTTTGGCTCTCGAGGGTTCAAATCCCTCCCTCTCCGCCAATTATAAAGTCTTAAAATAAAAGTGGTGAACTAAAAGTGGTGAACCCTTAAGGTACACCAACGAATCTAAGCTAAATACAGCCGGTTAACCCTTAAGGTTAACCAAAAAGTTAACCAAAAATTTAGTTAAGATATGGATTTTAACCAGAAAGGGGTCGGGAAAACATTAATTGTTTTCCCGTGGAGGAAATATTAAAACCGAATGGTTTTAAAAAGTATTGCGAAGCAAGGAAATTTGTTGTACTTATTTGCCACTTTTTTATTTTAAATTCATTAACTGTATATCTCTAGGGTAAACATAAAATATTTCTAAGCGTTTGACTTTTATTTTTTTATTGATATAATAAAAACAGATTATTAAACTAAATGAAATTATATGCAACATCTAGTTCCAACAGTTGTGGAAAAATCATCAAGTGGTCGTGAAAGAGCATATGATATTTATTCTCGACTTTTAAAGGAAAGAATTATTTTCCTTGGTAGCCCAATTACTGATACGGTCGCAAACACAGTTATAGCACAATTATTATTTTTAGAAAGCAAAGATAATGACAAAGATATACAACTCTATATTAACACCCCTGGGGGATCAGTAACAGCTGGATTAGCAGTCTATGATACAATGCAATATGTTAAAGTAGATATTAGTACCATTTGTGTTGGTACAGCTGCTTCAATGGGGGCAGTTCTTTTAGCTGGGGGAGAAAAAGGCAAAAGATTAGCTCTTCCTAATGCTGAAATTATGCTTCACCAAGTTATGGGAGGCGCCAAGGGCCAAGCTTCTGATATTAAAATTAGAGCAGAACATATTTTAGATATCAGAAAAAGAATTAACAAAATCCTGGCTAAACATACAGGGCAAAATCTTAAAACTATTAAAAAGGATACTGATCGTGACTTTTTTATGACAGCTAAAAAGGCCAAGGATTATGGTTTAATTGATAAAATTATAAAAAGTAGCTAGATTTACTTTTTAAAAATAATTATTCTTTTCTTCAAAAGCCGAGAATATAGGTTCTCGGTTTTATTTTAATTAAAATAATAACTATATATAAATTATGAACTATATTACTATTACATTAATTGGTCTAGCTTGTTTAATTGTTGGTTGGCTTTTAAGAATGTTTATGGCAAGATATTTTGGGAAATCAGCCGAGAAAAAGGCTAAAAAACTTTTAACAGAAGCTAAAGTTAAAAGACAAGAAATATTTTTTGAAGCCCGGGAAAAAGCTTTAAAAGTTATTGAAGAAGCAAAAGAGGAAGAGAAAAAAAGAAGAAATGAATTAAAAGAATTAGAACAAAAATTGGAAAAAAGACAAGAAAGATTTGAAAAAAAGATTTTAGAATTAGAAGAAAGACGTAAAAAGGTTTCTCAAAAAGAAAAAGATTTAGAAGAAGCCAAAGAAAAGATTAAAAGTCTTTATGAAAAAGCTAGAGAAAAATTACAAGAAATTGCTGAAATGGACAAAGAAGAAGCTAAAAAAGCTTTAATGGATAATATTGAGGATAAAATTGAAAAAGATATTGTTAAGCGAGTTAAAAAATTAGAAAAAGAAGGTTCAGAAAGGATTGAAAGAAAAGCTAAAGAAATGATGACTAATGTAGTTGAAAGGTGTGCATCTTCTCATGTTGCCGAAATCACAACAAGTACAGTTAATTTACCCTCAGATGAAATGAAAGGACGAATTATTGGTAGAGAGGGGAGAAATATTAATGTTTTGGAAAAATTAACTGGAGCAGAAATTATAGTAGATGATACCCCAGAAGCAGTGACTGTTTCTGCCTTTAATCCTATTCGTAGGCGTTTAGCAAAACTTGCTTTAGAAAAACTTGTTTTAGATGGTCGTATTCAACCAGCTAGAATTGAAAGAGTTGTTAAAAAAACTAAAAAGGAATTAGCCAAAGACATTAGAGAAACCGGAGAAGAAGCAGTTTATAAAGTAGGAGTAGCTGGCCTTGATTCAAAGCTTACTAAACTTTTAGGTAGATTAAAGTTTAGAAGCAGTTATGGCCAAAATGTTTTAAAACATTCTATTGAGGTGGCTAACTTATCTGCTATGTTGGCAAGTGAGTTAGGCGGCAATGTAGCTATTGCCAAAAAAGCAGGCATTTTGCATGATATTGGCAAAGCAATGGATCATGAAATTCAAGGCACTCATCCTGAAATAGGACGAGATATTTGTGAAAAACATGGTATTTCTGACAAGGTTATTGAAGCGGCAATGTCTCATCATGATGATCATCCTGGTACTTTAGAAGGTGTGATAGTTAAAGTGGCAGATGCGCTTTCTGGTGGTCGGCCTGGAGCAAGACGAGATGACAGAGAAGCTTATGTTAAAAGATTAGAAGAGTTAGAAGAAGTAGCTAATCATTTTGAAGGAACTAAAAAAGCCTATGCTATTCAAGCTGGTCGAGAATTAAGGGTTTTTGTTAAACCAGAAGAAATTAATGATGCTAAAGCTCATAAATTAGCTAGAGAAATTTCTGACCAAATTGAAAAAGAGTTAAAATATCCAGGAGAAATTAAAGTTACTGTTATAAGGGAAAACAGGGTAGTAGAATATGCTAAGTAAGTTTTGTTTATTTAATAATTAATGTATAATAAAAATAATAAATATGTCTCAATCTAAAAGAAAAAATAGAAAGAGAAAAAAAACACATGGTTTTAGAAAAAGAATGAAGTCTAACGCTGGTAAAAAGGTATTAAAGAAAAGAAGACAAAAGAAAAGAAAAAGGTTAACCCCTTAAATTATGTTGCCTTGTAAATATCGTTTAGTAAAAAACAAGGATTTTCAATCTTTATCTCAAGTTAAAGATTCTTTAGCAAATAAGTTATTTGTTTTAAAATGGAAAAAAAATAAGTTAAATTATTCTAGGTTTGGTATTGTTGTTTCAATAAAAGTTGATAAACGAGCAGCTAGAAGGAATAAAATTAAAAGAAGGATTAGAAATATTATAAAGAATAATTTAGCCAATATAAAAAAGGGTTATGATTTTTTAATTATTACAAGAAAAGGTGTTAGAGAAAAAAAGTTTCAAGATATAAGCTCTAATTTATTAAAGCTGTTTAAAAGAACTAATTTATATGTTAATAAAAAAGATAGTTCTTAAGTTAATACGTCTTTATCAAAAAACCTTATCTCCTGATCATGGTCCTTTTTCTATATTTCATCCTTGGCCTGGCACTTGTAAATTTAGGCCTACTTGCTCAGAATATACCTATCAAGCAATTGAAAAATATGGTATTATAAAAGGGGGTTTTAAAGCGGTAAAGAGAATTTTAAGATGCCATCCTTGGTCAGATGGTGGATGGGACCCTTTAGATTAATTATTTAATTTTATTTAAATTATGATTTCATTTTTCAAAGTTATTCTTTATGAACCAATGTTAAATTTGCTGGTTTTCTTCTATAATAATATACCAGGAGCTGATCTTGGCCTTGCTATAATTCTTTTAACAATCTTGATTAGATTATTACTTTTACCATTGTCTCAGAAAAGTATTAAAGCTCAAAAATCTTTAAAAACAATTCAACCCAAAATAGAGGCTATAAAGGAAAAATATAAAGACAAAGAAAAACAAAGCAAAGAAATGATGAAGCTTTACAAGGAAAATAAAGTAAATCCATTTTCATCGTGTTTGCCAATTTTAATACAGCTTCCCATTCTTATAGCAATGTTTCAGGTTTTTAGAAGTGGAATAGGGGGCCCAGTTTCGTCTGATCTATATAGCTTTATAGCTGATCCTGGCAAATTAAATTCAATAGCCTTTGGATTTTTAGATTTAGCTGAGCCAAATTGGATTTTAGCTTTAATAACAGCTGGTCTTCAATATATTCAAACTAAAATGATACCGACCCAAACTAGCTCTAAAGGGAAAGATAGCGGCATGGGAGCTATTATGGGTAATCAAATGAAATTTTTAATGCCAGCTATTACCTTTTTTATAGGAATAACTTTACCTAGCGGCTTAATACTTTATTGGCTCATAACAGTTGTATTTGGTATTTTACAAAGAAAATATACTCAACCTGATAATTCTAAGTTAGTAACTGATACTATAAAAAAATAACATAAAGCCGGATTTTTAAATTTTATTCTTAAATTTTCAAATTAGCTTTTTATATAGATTAAAAGTATGACCTTTATATTAAGTTTTTTTAAAAATATTGTTTTAAATTCATTGGTAAGTATTTTATACTTTCCTGTTTGGTGGTATAGTATTGGGTTAAAAAAAAGAATTTCTGGCTTTATCCAAGGAATGAAACGCCAAATTCATGATTTAGCTTTAAAAATCATGTTTAAGTATTTATTTAAACCAATGTATGGAGAAACAAGTGTTTCTGGTCGAATTATTAGTTTTTTTATGCGCCTTATTCTTTTAATATGGCGTGTTTTTTTATTTTTAATAATGACTATTTTTCGTTTATTGTTAATAATTTTATGGATTTTAATTTTGCCTACTACATTATGGCAAATTATCATTCGTTTTTAATAAAATCCTATGAGATTTATTAAGTGCCCAAAATGTCAAGGAAAAGGAAAAATTGGAGATAAGGTTTGTAAAAAATGCAAAGGGAGATCTTTGTATGCTTGGTATGGGGGATATTTTATTTATTTTCAAAAAATTTTTAAAGCAGGGAAAATCTGGGCTATTCGAATAAGCCAGGTATTAAAAGTAATAATTAAAATTGTTTTAATTTTAGTTGGTATAGCAGGAGCCTTAATGCTTTTAAAAGTGGTTATAGATAATTTAAATATTTTTCCTGCCTTTTTAAGGCAAGCTATAGACTTTATCCCTTTTTCTCAAGCATTATTGATTAGGTTTTTTTGGCTTTCACTTTTATCTGATATGTTTTTTTATTACATAAAAGAAAAAGAAAGAGACAGAAAAATTAAAGATTGGCCCAAATCCAGCACTGATGTAAAAGCAAATATCAAAGCTTGGGATGAGGTTAAAAAACAATCAGAAAATAAAAAGATTGATGTTTACAATAGTTTAGATAAGAACGCTAAAGATAT
>CAZBSA010000014.1:8778-11398 GCA_964494785.1 uncultured Gammaproteobacteria bacterium
ATCAGAAAATCTTGGAAAAATGCGAATAAATTTAAATCAAGCATTATTGAGCCAATTCATATTTTAGCAGCTGCCTTAGAAAGTAAAGAAGTGGCTTCGGTAATAGCTAGACTAGGGATTAATCAAAAGCGTTTTAAAGAGAATTTAATTCAAGCCTTGTCTAGTTTTGTAAGTGGAATGCAGGTTAATTTATTTTCTCTCGCCTCTAAAAAGGCAATATTATATGCTTATAAAACAGCTGGAGAAGAAAATAAAACATCTGTAAGCCCACTTAATTTATTACAAGGAATAATGCATTTTGAAAATAAAGCTAAGGAAATTTTTTATGCCCAGGGTATAGATGAAAGAGATGTTATAAATGTTTGTATGTGGATGGATGTTTATAAAAGAATATCTAGTCGCCACTCAAGTTTTAAGGAGCGAGCTAAATTAAAACCCAAAGGAGCAATGGATAGAGCCTATACTGCAGTGGCTACCCCTTATTTAGATCAATATAGTCAGGATTTAACTCAACTTGCTAAAAATGGGTTTTTGCAAATTTGTATGGATAGAAAAGAAGAAATTGACTCCATGTTTAGAATTTTTAAAAGTGGGGCTCAAGACGTGATTTTAGTAGGTCAGCCTGGAGTTGGCAAAACAACAATAATTAATGGTTTAGCCAGAAGAATGGTAACAGAAGAAGTTCCCCAGGTTATAAGAGATAAAAGATTAGTTTCTCTTAGCATTTCTGCCTTAGTAGCTGGAGCAAGTGGATCAGGTCAAGTGGAAAAAAGGGTTCAAAAAATTATAAATGAAATTGTTAGAGCAGGTAATATAGTTTTGTTTATTAAAGATATACATAATTTAATAGGAGTAAAAACTGCTCAAGGTGAACTAGATGCATCTGAAATTTTAGCTAGCGCTATGAAAAAAAAGTTATTTCCTGTTATTGCCACTTCTAATCCTAAAGAGTATTCTCGTCTTTTAGAAGGGGAAGCACTAGGAGAAGTTTTTCAAAAAATAGATATTTTAGAGCCAGATCAAAATGCGACTATTCAAATGCTAGAATTACATGTTGGTTCTATTGAAGCCAAAAAAGAGGTTTATTTTTCTTATTCTGCTTTAAAAGAAGCTTATAATCTTTCAGATAAGTTTTTGCATGATAGATTTTTACCAGAAAAAGCAATTAACTTATTAAAAGAAGTAGCCAGCTTAGTAAAATCTAAAAGAGGCAAAAAAGCTATTATTAATAAAGAGGATGTTGCAGAGTTAATTTCTAAAAGAACTAAAATTCCTGTTACTAAAATTACAGAATCTGAATCTCATAAATTGCTTAATTTAGAAGAGCAGATTCATCAACGTCTTATTAACCAAAACGAGGCAGTTCATATGGTAGCATCATCTCTTAGAAGGGCTAGAACCGAATTAAGGAGCGAAGATAGGCCAATAGTTAATCTTTTATTTTTAGGACCTACCGGGGTTGGTAAAACAGAACTTTCTAAAACAGTAACTCAAGTTTATTTTGGTAGTGAAAAGAGAATGATTAGAATTGATATGAGTGAGTTTCAGGAAAAATCTACTGTTAGTCGATTTATTGGCCAGGAAGGCTCAAAAACAGGCGGTTATTTAACAGAAATGGTTCGTAAAAACCCTTCATCAGTTTTGCTTTTAGATGAAATTGAAAAAGCACATCCTGATATATTAAATATCTTTTTACAAGTAATGGATGAGGGGCACTTAACTGACGTTTTAGGTAGAACCGTTGATTTTAGTAACTTGATTATTATAGGGACATCCAATGCTGGTACTTCTTATATCCAGGAAGAAATTAAAAAAAATACTCCTGTTAAAGACATTCAAGAGCATTTAATACAAGAAAAATTAGGTTCTTATTTTAGACCAGAATTTTTAAACAGGTTTGATGGAGTGGTTGTATTCAAGCCTCTTAGTATGGAAAATATTCAAGATATTGCTAAATTAATGTTAAAAAAACTTGCTAAAAGGCTAGAACGCAAAGGCATTAAATTAGAAGTAACAGACAAGGCTTTAAAAGAAATTGCTAAAGAAGGTTATGATCCAAAATATGGGGCCCGACCATTAAGAAGAGTTATTCAAAATAAAATTAATAATATATTAGCCAACAAGCTTTTATCCGGGGAATTACAAAGAAGAGATAAAGTAATTTTAAAAGGTGTAGATAAGGTTGAAATAGAAAAAGCTAAGGGTTTTTAAATAGGTTGCAAGGTTTAAATACCTATGTTAAAATGTTATTAATCTGATTAATTATTTAATATTTGATTTATGTCTAAATTCGATCATGCTGTAATAAAAACAGGTGGAAAACAATATTTAGTTCAAAAAGGCGATACTTTAAAAGTAGAAAAACTTGATAAAAAGAAAGGAGACAAGATAAGCTTAGATAGTTTGCTTTTATTTAATAAAAAAAATAGTGATATTAAAATTGGCAAGCCATTATTAAAAAAGAAAATCAAAGCAGAAGTAATCAGTCACGGCAAAGGTAAAAAGGTGCGTATTTTAAAATATAAACCTAAAAAAAGACAAAAAAAGAAAAAGGGCGCTAGACAACCCTTTACTGAGATAAAAATTTTAGAGATTTAAAAGCTTTTTATTTAGATAAAAA
>CAZBSA010000015.1:0-11227 GCA_964494785.1 uncultured Gammaproteobacteria bacterium
CTTTACTACCGCTTCTTGGTATTTTTCTAACTGCCATTTTAAAAACTGATATTTTTTTATCAGACAAGGTTGAGCCAACTGCTTCTCCTAAACCGCCCGCTGGGAAGTGGTCTTCTATTGTTATTACCTTTTTAACACCCTGTAAAGAATCTAATAATTTTCCCTTATTAATTGGCTTTATACAATAAAGATCAATTATTCTTACATTAATACCTTTTTTAGATAAATCCTTATAAGCTTTTAAGCTTTCATGCAAAGTAATCCCAGCCCCAATTAAAGCAACATTATCTTTATTAGACTTTTTTAAAACTTTGTGACCCCCAATTTTAAATTCTTCTTTGTTATTATATAAAATTGGTGTATCAGCCCTGGTTGTTCTAATATAAAAAATACCTTTATTTTCAGCTGCTATTTTAGTTAACTTTTCCATACTTATTGCATCTGAAGGATAAAATATTATGGAATCTAAAATTGATCTAAACATAGAAATATCTTCTAGTCCCATTTGAGAAGGCCCATCCTTACCAATTGAAACCCCAGCATGAGAACCAACAAATTTAATATTTGCTTTATTTAAAGAATATTGAGCCATCCTTATTTGGTCAAAACCTCGCGTTAAAAAGGCGGCAAAACTAGAAACAAAAGGTAGCTTGTTTCTTATTGAAAGCCCCAATGATACACCAATCATATTCTGTTCAGCAATAAACATTTCAAAAAATCTGTCTGGATAAAATTTAGAAAAATCTTTTGAATAGGTAGAATTGCTAACTTCACCATCAAGAGCTACTATGTCAGGAAAATCAGGGTAAATTTTAGCAAGAGCTTTACCATAAGCTTTTCTAGTAGCCACTTTTTCTCCTTTTTTATAATTAGTTTTTACTTTTTCTTTGGGAGAGGAAATCTTTTTGCTTCTTTTTTGTATTTTATCAGGCGTTAAAACGTCCAAGGTTAATTCTTTATTAAAATCACCTAAATCTTTACTTGCTTTTTTAAATTGTTTTTTTGACAAAGCTTTGCCATGCCAACCATTTTTATTTTCTATAAACTCAACCCCTTTTCCTTTAATAGTTTTGGCAATAATCATAACTGGCTTATTAGAATGAAGAGCTTTTTTATAAGCTTGTGAAACTTCTTTTAAAGAATGACCATCTACTACAATAACTTCCCAGTCAAAACTTTCTAATTTTCTTTTGTAAGAATCAAGATTATGACCATACATTGTTTTGCCTCTTTGCCCTAAACGATTAACATCTAAAACAGCTATTAAATTATTTAATTTATAAAAGCTAGCTAGTTGAATAGCTTCCCAAATAGAGCCCTCTGCCATTTCACTGTCTCCTAAAAGAACAAAAACTCTATTTTTAAGACCTTCTAACCATTTAATTGAAAGGGCTGCCCCAACACCAATAGAAAGGCCTTGACCTAAAGAGCCGGTAGCTGCTTTTACATATGGAAAACGAGGAGTTGGATGTCCTTCTAAATCACTTTTAACGTTGCGTAAATTTTTTAATTTATTAGTCTTAATTGCTCCTGCTCCAGCCCAAAGAGAATATAAAAGAGGAGCAGCATGTCCTTTTGAAAAAAATAAATGATCATTTAATAAATTTTTAGGATTATCAATATCATATTTAAAAATATCACCAAAAAATAATACTGTCATAAGCTCAACACAAGAAAGACAAGAGCTGGGATGACCAGAACCTGCTTTAGTAGTTGACTTTAAAATCCAATATCTTAAAAACCGAGTCATTTTTTTTAAATTTCGATATTTTTTATCTTTCATAAAATCAATTAACCTTATTTTTTAATTTATTAAATCGAGTTTTAATATCTTTACTATTAAAAAGGCCTGTTCCAATTGCCAACCTGTCAGCTCCTGCTTTTTTTATTTTTTTAATATTATCTAAATTTATACCGCCATCTACCTCTACTTTAATTCCTTGAGATTTTAAATATCTAACTTTTTCTAAAGCTTTATTTTGAAACTTGCTTCCAGCAAAGCCAGGATTAACTCCTAAAACCAAAACAAAATCAATTGAGCCTAAAAACGGATCTATTTCTTTTACTTTAGTGTCAGGGTTAATAGCAAGGCCTACTTTTATATCGCGTTGTTTAATTTTATTTATTAATCTTTTTATATTTGCTTTTGATTCAAAATGAAACACAAAAGACTCTATTTGTTTTTTTGAGATTTTTTGCAAATAATCTTGAGGACACTCAACCATTAAATGAAGTTCAAAATTAAAATTTTTGTATAGTTTAAGCAGATCTATTTCAATTGACTGATTTTTTACAAAATGCCCGTCCATTATGTCAATCTGGACTAAATCTGTTAATCCTTTAATTCTTTTTATTTTTCTTTGCAAATCTAGAGGATTATTTGTTAAAATTGCAGGAATTATTTTAGTCATAATTTTTAATTTTTTTTAATCTTCTTTTATGACGCTCTTTATTACTAAACTTGGTTTTAAGCCAAACTTTTAAAATTTTCTTAGCTTTTTTAAAGCTAATAAACTTTTGCCCAAAACAAATAACATTAGTATTATCCTCTTTTCTAGAAACAGCAGCTAATTTACTATTAAAAGCATTAAAAGCACGAATATAAGAAAATTTATTAGCTGCAATACATACTCCTACTCCTGATGAACAAATTAAAATACCTTTAGTATCTTTTTCATTTTTCATTTTTTCTGCTAATTTCTTTGCATAGTCAGAATAATCATCTTTAGGATTATATTGCATTGGACCAAGATCATAAACTACAAAATCATTATCTTGTAAAAAGTTTTTAATTTGATTTTTAAGCTTAAAGCCCGCATGATCAGAAGCAATAAAAATTTTCATAAAATTATATTTAAATAAATCTTTGAGTTAAATATTTTAATTTATCAAAACTAACAAAACCTGATTGTCTTTTAACAATTTCCCCTCTTTTGTTAATAATAATATGATAAGGCACGCTTGGAACATTATAAGAATTTAAAATACTAGCATTTTTATCAATTGCTAAAATAAAATTAATCTCATTTTTTCTACCATATTCTTTAATACTAGAAGTACTTTTCCCGCTTACTAGACTGATTATATAAACATCTTTTTTATATTGATTGTGAAATTTTTTTAAAGCCTTAACTTCTTGCTGGCAGTGTGAACATTTTGGTGAAAAAAATACTAAGACAACTGGCTTTTTATTATAAAAAAAAGATAAAGGCGCTGTTAAGCCTAAAACATCCTTTACTATAAAATCATGGGCTTGGCCTGGTTGAATATTTTGATCAATATTTTCTGTTTTTTTATCTGGTAATACTAAAACAAAGATTGCCCCTATTAAAATCAAAACCAACCCCCCTGCTACAAAATACTTCATAAAAGCTTTAATCAAAATTAATATTAATCTTGTTCTTGGGAGACCTTTTTACTAATAATCTCTTCTACCTTAGCTTTTAAAGTGCTGTAAGAAACAGCTCCCAACATTGATTTTTTGTTAATAAAAGTAGCTGGTGTGCCAGTAACCCCTAATTCTAACCCTTGCTTAAAGTCATTGCGCACCTTTGCGTTTACTTTTTCTGATTTAAGACATTCTTTAAAATTAATCTCATTAAAATTTAAATCATTTGCAATATCTGCATAAACATCCTTTGTTAAAGTATCTTGCATTTCAAAAAGTCTATCTGTATATTGCCAAAACTTTCCTTGATTATAAGCACATTCAGCAGCAATAGCTGCTTTTTTAGCATGAGGATGAAGAGAAACTACTGGAAAGTGTCTATACGCCCAAGCAACTTTATCGCCATATTCCTGGGTTAACTTTTTTAAATTAGAATACATTTCTTTTGAAAAAGGATCTTCTAAATCCGAAAATTCTACAATAGTTACAAGGGCGTCCCTTTCGCCTTTAACATGATCAGTTTCTTGTATTGCTAACCTATCAGGTTCAGGAGCAGGTTGATTAGAGGATATTAATATTTTAGATAAAGTATCAAAACCATAAATAATTGCTCCTGCTAGAATAACACTAGCCAAAATTATAGAAAGCCCTAGACTTTTAGACTTTTTCTTTTCACTCATATTTTTAAGTTTAACTTTTATTTAATAAAATAGACCTTATAATTTTTAATTAACCTTTAAACTTGTTAATATTATAACATTTTATTATATATTGACAATAAAAAAAATAAACACTATTATAAAATAGTGAAAATAAATTATTTAAGCGAGAGTAGCTCAATGGTAGAGCACCAGGTTTCCATCCTGGTTACGCGGGTTCGATTCCCGTCTCTCGCTTTTTTTATTTTATTTTTTTAATCCTTTATTTACAAGATTAAATAATTTTTCAATTTGGTCACTAATTTTTGCCTTATTATCCAAATTACCTTTAATTTTTTTTATAATTGAAATTTGCTCTTCAAACTCTTTAATAGATTTTTGATAAACTTTAAAAACTTTACTTAAATACTTATTTTTTTCAAATAACTCCTTATTAGATTGCTTAGATATGCGCTTTAGAGCAACCTTGACTGGCGTATTTACAAAAACTAAAATATCTGGAGCAAGAACATCCTGGTTCAACTCATAAAGATAATCTAGCTTTACCCCCGAAGCTACTCCATAAGCAAAAGTAGAAAAACAATATCTATCTGAAATAACAATTTGGCCATTTTTTAAACTGGGAATAATTTGATTTTTAATATGCTTAAATCTATCTTTTGTATAATCTTTTTGAAATTCTTTATAATCTAAAACTTTTTTTTGACCTTTGAGCTTTTTTATAATTTCCCGGCCTTCTTTTGAATTTTTAGTAGGCTCTTTAGTTAAAACTACATTAAAAGAATTTTTGCGTAATTTATCTGTTAATAATTTTGCTCTTAAGCTTTTGCCAGAAGCGTCAAGTCCTTCAAAAACAATAAATTTACTTTTATTTTGATAAGGATTTTTATACATATTATTTAAATTAAAATATTTTTTATATTTTAATAAAAAAAATAACTAAGGTCAATTTAGTTATTTTTCAAGTAAGAATTGAATTAAAGTTTAATAAATTGTTTTAAATTCTGAAATATTTTAACAAGCTCTTTTTTGGTAGAGCTTTGAGACTTTAAAATGGGTTGAAATTGAGATACTAAATCAAAAATCTGTTGATTATAAGAAATTTGGCCTAAAATCTTACCTTTAAAAAATGCTTTAATCTTTTTAGTTAATTTTTTATTTATATCCCACTTATTAATAACAACTCCATAATTTATATCAAAGTGATTAATAACTTCTAAGCTATTTTTAACATCTGCAAAACCAGTTAAGGTTGGCTCTACAACTAATACTACAAAATCTGCATCTCTTACAGCAGCATTAACAGGACAACCAGTCCCAGGCGACGAATCTATAATTTGAATATTATGCTGATAATTATTAGCCTGTTTTTTTATCTCTTCTACAATTTTGCCAGAACCAGTAACCCCAGGAATTAATTGACCTGTAATCAAGGGAAACCCAAATTCAGTTATTTTCTCTTTTATATAAGCATTTTTAACTCTTTTTAATATTATAGCATTTTGAGGACAAACTTCTTTGCAAACGCCACAACCTTCACAAATAAACTTATTAAGCTTGGGCTTACCATTTTCCATTTTTATTGCCCCAAATTGACAGTGTTTAGCACATTTGCCACAACCATTACACTTATTATAATCTATTTCAGGTACAGAAATCAATTCAAGCCCTTTACTTTTTTCCCATTCACCTTTTTTGCCTAGCCAAATATCTAAATTAGGGGCATCAACATCACAATCTAAAGCTATAATCTTTTCTTTTTTGGAAAAAAATATTGCCAAACTAGAGCTTATCATTGATTTGCCAACTCCTCCTTTACCGCTTGCTACAACTATTTTAAATTTATTCATATTTTTGCAGTAATTTAAAATCTTTTTTTAATACATCTTTCATATTAGGATTATAGGTTGCCACCGCTGGATGATACATCGGTATAAAAATAGTGTCTTTAGAAAAAACCTTAATATCATACTTATTACCATGATCTTTGCTAATTGACTTTAATTCATTTTTTAAACCATATTTATTCATTAAAAAAGTCATAGCAAATCTACCCAAAGAACATATAATTTTAGGCTCAATAATTTTAAGCTGTTTTTCTAAATAAGGAGTACATTTTTTAATCTCTTCTGGCTTTGGGTCTCTATTTTGAGGTGGTCTGCATTTTATAATATTACAAATATAAACATCTTTTCTTTTTAAATTAATATATTCTAATAATTCATTTAAAATATTACCAGCTCTACCACAAAAAGGAATTCCTGTTTCATCTTCATTTTTACCAGGCGCTTCTCCTATAAATAAAATATCAGCCCCATGATTGCCCTGTCCTATAACAGGCAACTTTCTTGTTTTATAAAGAGGGCAACTTTTACATTTTAAAACTTGGTCCTTAATTTGTTTTAATTTTTTATCTTTTTCTTTTAAACCCATATTATAAATAACTGCCATCTGGCATTAAGTTATTAGGATGTTTTTTATTTTTAGCTTCTAATTGATATCTTTTACAATTTAACCAATTGTCTTTTGTGTTGCAATATTTTTCCTTCCAAAAATTACTTATTTTACCTTGTTTTTCTAAATTTCTTAAAGGGCAAACATTTTTCCACTTACAAGACATATTTATATTATATTTTTCACATTTAAAAGTTTCCCTTTAGAATAAGCCTTAGCTAATTTAGAAGAATAGGGTAAATTAATATCTATTTGAAGATTTTCTTGATTTAAAATATCTTTTAATTTTGATGCATTTCCTAAATTAGATTGATTTAAAACTACTTTTACTGGTAACTTTAATTTCTTACATAAGTCAAGGATTAATTTAAAATCATAAGCCCCCATAGGAGTAGGCTCTGTTACAATATAAGCCAAGTCTGTGTTTAAAAGTGCATTAATAACAGGGCAATGAGTACCAGCTGCAGTATCAAATAAAATTAAATCAGGCTTTTGTTTTTTAGCTAAATTTGAAACAAATTTTCTAACTTGTCTTACAACTGGCCCTGTTTCTTCTAAGCCTGGTTTTGATTTTCCAGTAATTAAAACAAGATTGTCCTTAATTTTATTTACAAAAATTTTACCAGTTTTTTGCTTTTTAAACTTAATTGCATTATAAGGACATTTAATATGACAAAGTCCACAACCGCTACAAAGATCTAAATTAAAAATAGGATATTTACCCTTTGCTTGAAAAATAGCATTTTCTGGGCAAGCTTTAGCACAAATCCCACATTTTTTGCACTTTGATTTAATAAGCTTTGGAAATTTAGCCCAAGTATAGCTTTTAGGTGACTTTAATTCTTGGTTTAACAAAATATAATCATTAGGACATTCTACATCTAAATCAACTAAAAAGATTTTTTTTTGTTGTAAAAAATGGTTAGCCAAAATAATAGAAAAAGTGGACTTCCCTGTTCCACCTTTACCTCCGGTTATAGCTATATTTTCCATAAATTTAATCTTAAGTTTTTTTACGGGTTGGTTTTTTTAAAAATTCTAAATTACCATTTGCAAAATCTTTTACAACATCTTTTATACTATGATTAGAATTCTTATAAATATCTACAATATTATCTCTTAATGTATGAAAAGCAATAGGCCCCATTTGATTAGTTATAACTAAATCTACTTTTTCTTTTATAACAAAGTTGGAAGATTTTAAGCCAGCTCTGACTTTATCATCTGAATGAATATTTTCTTTAATATAAAAATCCTCAATTTTATTTTCATTTAGCTGAAGAAATATAAAATATTTTGCCCTACCAAAATGTTCAGAAATTCTAGACTCAAGACCATTTCTTTTATCAATTGGAATACAAACTTTTTGTTTTTTTGTTTCAAAGGGTTTAAAAGATACTGTAAATGAATCCAGATTTTTAACCTTTTGTTTAATACTTTGTTCTATACTTTCTGAAATTTCATTTGCTTTTTTTATATCCAAAGATTTTCCAATTTTTGCAGTTACTTCGCCAAAAATAAAGGGGCCAGACTTTCTTAATTTTAAATTTTTAAAATCTCTTAAACCTGAAATTTTATTTAATATCTTTTTAATGGTTTTTTCAATCTTGGGGTCAGGTGAAACATCCATTAAAGAAAATATAGCATCTTTAATAGCATCAATCCCGGCTTCAAAGATAAACAAAGAAATAACAATCCCGGTAATACCTTCTAAATAAGGAATATTAAAATGAGCTGCTAAAACTCCAATCAAAACCACTGAAGAGGATAAAAGGTGCATTCTTGACTCTTTGCCGTCAGCTATTAAGCTTTGTGAATTAATTAATCTCCCTTTTTTAACTTCATAACGACCAACCAAAAACATTGCTAGGCCATCTAAAATAGCTGCTCCCATAGCTAAAGCAGGGATTGATAATTCCGGTACTGACATAATATTAGAAATGCTTTCTTTAATAATACTATATCCAGCAAATAAAATTAAAAAAGAAATAATTAAAGCAGTAACACTTTCTGCTTTGTAAAAACCATAATTAAATTTCTCAGTTGGTTTTTTCTTAGCAATTTTTAATCCAAACCAGGCTGCAAAAGAGGAAAAAGAATCTGCAAAACTATGAACTGCATCACCTAATAAAACCAAGCTGCCAGATAAAAAACCTACTACTGCTTTTATAATAGCTAGAGTAATTGTTACAGAAGCAGCAATTAAAGAGGTTTTTTGACCTGTTTTAAAAACTTCATCCATATATTTTTGTTTACCTACCTTGACCTCTACCTTGTCCTTGCCCCCTACCTAATCCTCTACTTCTCCCTTGTCCCATACCAAATCCGCCTGGGGCAGTTGAGGTTATTTTTTTAACGTTTCCTTTTTTAAAATCTTTAATAATTTCTTTTATAGTCTTTTTAGTAGTTTGAAAGCAATCAATGTTAGCGCTTGTTAAAGCACTTAGTGCTTTAGGGCCAAGATTTACTACTACTACAGCGCTTATGTTTTTATCAGCAACAATTTGGGCAGCTGTTATGCCAGCCCCTCTATTAGCTCGAACGCCAGTATTTTTAATAAAATCTATTTTATCAGGAGTTTTTGTATCAACTATTGCAAAAAACTGGCTTCTTCCAAATCTTGGATCTATAAAAGAATCCTTATTTTCCCCGGCTGAGGGAATACATATTTTCATAAAATTTTGAGTTAATTTATTGTTTTCGTGTCATTTTAGTCCCGCATTTTGGACACTCCATTTTATAACAAGGAGTACCTCTTTTATGCTCAACCTCTTTACCACAACTTGGACAAACACAAGTTCCACTAGGACCTAAGCCAAAGCCGCCTGGTTGACGCCCTCTACCTCTGCCCCTGCCTAATCCTTTACCGGGACCAAATTGATTAGTTGTATTAGCCATATTAATTTATTAATTATTTAAGTGTTTGAATATAACACCATAATAATTAAAAGTCAACTAAACTAATCCTAAAATCATAGCTATACCTAAAAGAGCCATAATTGAGCCAGCTATTAAATGAAGATATTTAATGTTTTCATCTTTCCACTTTTGAAGATCTTTGATTTTACTCATTCCCCCATAAATCAAAAATACTATAACAAGCATTGGAGCAACAAAAATTAAGTTATAAAGCAAAAGCCAAGGAATCACCTCTACCATTTCTAATACTGAAAGGATTCCTCCAGCTATTACATAAGGCCCTATAGTACAAGGAAGTAAAAATACTGTAACAAAAAAACCAACCCCCATAGCTCCTAAAGGAGAAGTAGCTTTTGAAATAACTTTTTTAACTTTTGGCCTTAAAAACATGGGCATTTCTGTACCAAAGCTGCCTGGAGTATAATTGAAAAAGTCTTTTATATTCAAAATACCTAAAATAATTGCAATAATTCCCAAGATTCTATAAAGCCATATTTTTATTGAAGCTAGTGCTTGAACTACTTGAAAAAACTTCACAATTATAAGGCCATAAATAATATAAGTTATAAATACTGCCAATATAAACCCTAAGCCTGCTAAAAGCAACTTTTTTTTATCTTTAGCATTATAAGTAACAATAGTTATCATCATTAAAATCAAGACTGCTAAAGCACAAGGATTAACTGCATCAACTGCCCCTAAAGACAAAACTTTTGCTATAGTTAAAGTTTTTTGTTTTTCTGCTTGTTTTTTTTGATTTTGAGATTCTGAATTACCTTGATTTAAATTTATAATTGAACCCTGGCCTAAAGGACCTTTGGGTGTTGCATTAGATATTTTCCATTGATAAAGCCAGCCATTCACATCAGCTGCTTTGTCAAATTCAATTGATTGGCCTGAAAGAGCTATTTTTTTGGTTTTAGTTAAATTAAATCCATTTTCTTTAACTAACTTTTCAGGGTTATTAGTAGTTAAAAGTCGATGTAAAAGATTATTATCAGCTCCTCCACCTTGTTTAATTAAAATTTTATTATTATGCCAAATCTTTGGTTTGCCAGCCAATAAATTAAAATTTAATTTATTTAAAGAAACCATTTCACCTGATTTCAAAGGACATTTATTACCTGTTTTTTGATTAATGCTTTGATCCAAATCACCTAAAATACTCCTATCACCCACCAAAAAGTCATCTTTCCCAAAAATCAGAGTAGGTACACCTAAAGGAGTTGAATAATTTTCATGATAATCCATTATAAATTGAGCATTAACTTTGTCTTTAAAAATTTCATACTCAATAACATAGAAATTTGAATGTTTTTCAAAAACCTTACTCAAAACCACTGGATCTGTTTTTGCACAATGTGTACAACCTACTTGAGTTAAATAAGTAGCACAAACAGGCTCTTTAGCCTGAGTTTTTAATGGTAAAAGAATAAATAAGACTAAAAGAGATAAAAATAGTATAAGTTTTTTAAGCTTCATAGGTAATTATTTATTAAATTAAATTTATTATTAATAATATAACAAAAAAGCAGAAAAAATTCAATTTTTTTTAACAAAAGAATGCCAAGGGGCAGAATCGAACTGCCGACACGTTGATTTTCAGTCAACTGCTCTACCACTGAGCTACCTTGGCACAAAATGGACGGTGTAGGACTCGAACCTACGACCTTCTCGGTGTAAACGAGACGCTCTAGCCAGCTGAGCTAACCGTCCTTTTTAAATTACATGGTGGACCTGGAGGGATTCGAACCCTCGACCTCCTCCATGCCATGGAGGCGCTCTACCGACTGAGCCACAGGCCCGA
>CAZBSA010000016.1:0-10779 GCA_964494785.1 uncultured Gammaproteobacteria bacterium
AAAATATTTTAAAAAAATCAGTTGACAAATGTGAAATAAGGGGTGTTTAGCTTGACTTAAATTAAATTATAGCCTATATTTAAAATAAATCTTTAATTTAAGAAAGGAGGGAAAATGTCTAAAAAAGACGATTCTAGAAGAATTATTGGTACCCCTATTACAGCTTCAGATTACATAGAACAGCAAAAACATTTTCATGTTGAATTTGATAAAGATGCAATAATTGTTGAAACTCACAAGATATTTGTTTGTAAGTTGTCTGAGTTAAAAGTAGGCGAAATTTTTATTCTTGCTGCAGATGAAAAGTTCTGCAAAAACGTAAAGCCCTATTCTATTTTTATTAAACGGTCAATTGATGTGGGCAAAAGATATACTGTTATTATGGGTTTAAACAAAGCTTTTGGTTGGATTGTCCCTTATGATACTAAAGTGGTGCCATTAACAATGTAGAAAAAACAATAATTAAACTACCTACACTTTAATTTAGGTGTAGGTATTTTTTATAAAATTTAAAAATAAGATTTATTTTGTAATTAAACTTTTTTATGATATAATATTTTTATAACAAAATATTTAAATTATTATTTATGAAGGACACAAAATTATATCGATCTAATACAGATAAAATTATTGCTGGTGTTTGTGGAGGATTGGGAGAATATTTTGAAATTGACCCCCTTTTAATTAGGCTTATATTTGTAGTATCTTTTCTTTTTGCAGGTAGTGGTTTTTTAGTTTATATTATATTTTGGATTTTAATTCCCAAAAAAAATGAAAAATCTCTTTTAAATGAAGAGAAAATACAAGGTGTAGCTAATAATTTAAAACAAGGAGCAAAAGATTTAAAAGAAAAATTAGTTCAAAAAAAGAAAAAAAGACAAAAAAGGTTATTTTTAGCTTGTTTTTTAATTCTTTTAGGGGTTATTTTTATTGTTAATAAACTAGCCCTTCCTTATATTGCAAAAATAATATTTAGTTGGCCTCTTATTTTAATTTTTATTGGAGTATTTTTATTAATAAGACATAAATAAAAAAGATAGCTTTTAAGCTTGACAAATTTTGAAAAAATGGTAGTTTTAATATATAAAATATAAAAAGGAGGGAATTATGGAAGTTAAAACTGTTAAGATAGAAACGTTAAATGTGGGAGACGTCTTTATTATTCCCCAAACAGAAGATGCTAAAGATGATAATACTAAATACCAGCTTTTTATTAAGACTGGATATTATCTAAAAGATGATGATTCTAGTTCTACCCAAACTTGGGTGGTGAAGGTTGGACATATGGATTCCCCAGTTAATAAATTTCTTGTATCTTCTGATAAAGATGTTGTTCCTATAACTTTTCATTAACTTATTAAATTTGCCTATATCAAATAATTGATATAGGCTTTTTCTTTTTTATATTTAAAATATGTGTTAAAATATAATAATAACTAGTATTTGAAAATAATATATGAAATTTTCTTTATCACGGTTTAGTTTTATTTCTGTATTATTTTTTTTGCTCGGTATTGGAATCGGTACTTTTATCCCGGTTCCTTTTTTTGTTTATATACCATTTGTTATTTTAACTTTCATTTTTTTATATTTTAAAAAAGGAGTTAAAAAACAATGGTTTATATTAGGAGGGATTTTTTTATTAGGAATAGCTTGGTATCAGTTTAGCTTTCCAAAACTTACAAATGATCATATCTGTTCTTATAATAACAAACAAGTTTCTTTTCAAGCTAGAGTAGTAAAAGAAAAAGACCAAAGGATTGACAAAGAAAAGTTAATTTTAGGCGACATTAAAATAGGTAACAAAGATATTCAAGGAAAGGTTTTAATAAATGTTGGCCTTTATTCTCAATATAAATATGGTGATATATTAAAAATTAATGGTTATTTAAAAAAGCCTCAAAAATTTAAAGAATTTAATTATAAAATGTATTTAGCTAGATATGGGGTTTATTCCATTTGTTATTATCCAGATATTAAAAAGATTGGTGAGAAAAAATATTTTTTTTATAAAAATATTTTAAAATTTAAACATAAAATCCGTTATTTAATAGATAATAAATTACCTGAATCTCAAAGTACAATTTTACAAGCTCTTATTTTAGGTTATAAAAAAGAAATACCTTCTTATTTAAGAGAAAAATTTGCTAGGGCTGGTGTGTCTCATATTTTAGCAATTTCTGGACTTCATATTGCAATTTTAATAAGCATTTTAAGTATTATTTTTACATCCTTTTTTGGATTAAAGCCTAAATTAAATTTTTGGGTTATTTTTATTTTTATATTATTTTTTGTAATTTTAACTGGCTTACCAGCTTCGGCAATAAGGGCGGCTTTAATGGGCTTACTTTTAATTATAGCAAAAAGGATTGACCGACCAGTTAATGGATTAAGGCTTTTAATTTTTGTTGCTTTTTTTATGCTTTTTTTAAATCCAAAACTTTTGGGTTGGGATATTGGTTTTCAATTTTCTTTTTTAGCAGTTTTAGGTATTTATTTTTTAACCCCAATTTTTAAAAAAGTTTTTAAAAAAATACCAAATTTTAAATTTTTACCTATTCGTTCTTATTTAGCTGTAAGTTTAGGGGCCCAAATAATGGTTTTGCCTTTAATAATATATTATTTTGGTAATTTATCTTTAATAGCTCCTATAGCTAATGTTTTAGTTTTGTCAATTATTCCTATTGTTATGATAGCTGGTTTTATATTTGTAATTTTTAGTTTAGCTTTTTATAGTCTTTCTTCTTTATTATCATTACCAGTATTTTTTCTTTTAACCTATATTTTATTAATAGTAGAGCTTTTGCAAGTTCCATATTTATCTTTTATTTTTAGATCTTTTCCATTATTTTTAGTTTTAATTATGTATTTAATAATAATTTTATTTATATGTAAAAAAAATGATTATTTTAATAAAAAAGATATTTAAAAAACAAAATTTAATTATTTTAATAACAGGTTTTTTATTTTTAAGCTTAGTGCTCTTGGGTTATTTTTATATATTAACTTATTTACCAGAATTTAACTCTTTGCGAGTAAATTTTTTAAATGTAGGTCAAGGAGATAGTATATTAATTCAAACCCCCCAAGGACAAACAATTTTAATAGATGGAGGGGCTGATAAGTCTTTAATTTTTAAATTAGATAAGTATATTCCATTTTTTAAAAGAAAAATTGATTATTTAATTTTAACTCATCCTGATCAAGATCATATTACAGGCTTAATTGAAGTTTTAAAAAGATATAAAATTGGTCAGGTTTTTGAAAGTGGTAGTTTAAGCAATATTAATAGTTTTAAAAAGTGGCAAAAAATTAAAAATGATAAAAATATAAAGTCTTTTATTATAAAGGCACCCTTTAATATTAATTTAGAAAAGGATCTAAATCTTAAATTTTTATGGCCAACCAAAACTCTTTTAAATCAATCGCAAGAAAATAATTTTTCCTCTATAGTTTTTTTATTGGATTACAAGGACCATGAATTTTTATTTACAGGAGATGCTGATAAAAGAGCAGAACAATTTATAATGGATAAGTATGAAAATTTACATGCAGATGTCTTAAAAGCAGGCCATCATGGCTCTAAATTTTCTTCTAGCTTAGAATTTTTAAAAAGAGTTTTACCTAAATTTTTTATTATTTCAGTAGGGGAGAATAATTTTGGTCATCCACATTTTAGGGTTTTAAAAAATGCTCAAGCTGTAAAAGCAAAAATCTTGCAAACTAAAAATTTAGGTGATATAATATTTTTTACAAAGAATAATCAATTATTATTAAAAACAAATTCATTATGGAAAAAACATTAATTTTATTAAAACCTGATGCTTTACAAAGAAATTTTTTAGGAGAGGTTATATCTCGATTTGAAAGAAAAGGCTTAAAAATTATAGGATTGAAAATGATGAGATTGAGTGATAAAACTTTAGAAAAGCATTATAGTCAACATAAAGGCAAAAATTTTTTTAAAGATTTAGTTAAGTTTATGAAGGATTCACCAGTAGTAGCAATAGTCTTAGAAGGAACTGGAGCTATAAAAGCAGTGAGAAATTTATGTGGACCTACTGTTGGGAGAGAAGCAGAAGCTGGAACTATTAGGGGTGATTTTTCAATGAGTCATCAACACAATATTGTTCATGCGTCTGATTCTAAAGAAACTGCTAAAAAGGAAATCAATAGATTTTTTAAAGATTCAGAGCTTTTTAATTATGAAAAGTATGACTTAACTTCGGTTTATGCTAATGATGAATTAGATGATTAAATTATTTAAAATAAGACCACTTGACATATTTAAAAAAGTTTTGTTATAATTGTTGATAACTTGTGATAAATAAAAGTTGCGTAGAAAACAATTTTTGATATAATAACAAAAAAGGTCTAGTGTATATTTTACTTTAAAATTTATACCCTAAATTTATAAATATTAATTTATATTAAATAATAAAAATATGGCAGAAAAAGAAAAATTTAAAAGAGGAAAACCACATCTTAATGTGGGGACAATTGGTCATGTTGACCATGGTAAAACTACTTTAACAGCAGCCATGTTGAAAAATTTATTAGCTGCTGATTATCAAGTAGATGATAAAAGTGTAGAGCAAATTGATAATGCTCCTGAAGAAAAAGAAAGAGGTATTACTATTGCCTTAGCTCATGTTGAGTATGAGACTGACAATCGTCATTATGCTCATATTGATTGCCCAGGTCATGCTGACTATGTTAAAAATATGGTTACTGGAGCAGCTCAAATGGACGGTGCAATTTTAGTGATTTCAGCTACTGATGGTCCAATGCCACAAACAAGAGAGCACCTTTTACTTGCTCGTCAGGTTGGTGTTCCAAGAATTGTAGTATTTTTGAATAAAACCGATATGGTAGAAGACGATGAGTTAGTAGAATTAGTTGAAGAAGAGGTAAAGGATCTTTTAGAAGAATATGATTATGATGGCAAAAATACTCCTATTATTAAAGGATCTGCACTTAAGGCATTAGAAAAAGCTTCTGGTGATAAGGAAGATGAAGTTTGTAAACCAATTTTTGACTTGGTTGATGCTATGGATGATCATTTCCCAGAGCCAGAAAGAGATGTTGACAAACCATTCCTTATGCCAATTGAAGATATCTTTACCATTGAAGGTAGAGGTACTGTTGCTACTGGTAGAATTGAAAGAGGTAAAGTTCATATTAAAGATGAAGTAGAAATTGTTGGTCTTAGAGATACCCAAAAAACAGTAGTAACTGGTATTGAAATGTTTAGAAAGTCTCTTGATGAAGGACATGCCGGTGATAATGCTGGTATACTATTGCGTGGTATTAAAAAGGATGATATAGAAAGGGGCCAAGTTATTGCAAAGCCAGGCACAGTTACTCCTCACAAAGAATTTGAAGCTCAAATCTATGTCCTTTCTAAAGAAGAGGGTGGAAGACACACTCCTTTCTTTTCCGGTTATAAGCCTCAGTTTTACATTAGAACAACTGATGTAACTGGAGAAGTCGAGCTACCAAAAGATACAGAAATGGCTATGCCAGGTGACACCATTAATGCTAAGGTAAAACTTTATAAAGATATTGCCTTAGAAGAAAAACAAAAGTTTGCTATTCGAGAAGGTGGACAAACCGTTGGTGCTGGTGTAGTAAGCAAGATTGATAAATAAAACATTTCTCTCTTATATAACTTTTCATGGCTCGCCTCTTTAATTGTTTTTAGGATAATATTCTAAAAACATAGAGACGAGCCATGATATATCTAAATCATTACATTTTATAATAATTAATAAGTTTATCAAGTTCTTTATTAAAAAGTAGTAATGGCTGATAAGAAAAACAAAAAAAAGAAAAATAAAACTTCAAAACCTCGTATTAGAATTAAGATTAAATCATATGATCACAGGGTGATTGATGAGGCGTTAAAAAACATTATTGAATCTTTATCAAGAACAGAGGCTAATATTATTGGACCTATTTTTTTGCCGACTAAGGTAAAAAAATATACTGTAACTCGTTCTCCTTTTGTTCATGAATCTTCAAAAGATCAATATGAAAAAAGAATTCATAAGCGCCTTATTGATATTGTTGATTTTAATGAAAAAACCTTAGAAATACTTCGAGGACTGCACTTGCCAGCCGGGGTAGATGTAGAAATTAAAATGTAGTTTATTTAATAAATATTAATTATTGGCTTATTACAATGCCAAAGTTACATTTATTTATTATTTGGAGGTTTTAATAATAAGGGCTAGTTTAGTTAACCTTTGGATCCGGTTGGATTTTTTAAACTAGGCCAAGCGGATTTTTATTTTATAATAAAATAATATGAAATTTATACTTGGAAAAAAAATTGAAATGACTCAAATCTTTTCTAATAACAAAAGAATTCCGGTTACTAAAGTAAAAGCCGGACCGTGTGTTGTTACTCAAATTAAAACTGCTGATGGAAAAGATGGCTATTGTGCAGTTCAGATTGGTTTTGAAAAAAAGAAAAAAAATATTAAAAAATATCATGGTGACAAGCCTTTTAAATATTTAGCTGAATTTAGATTAGATAAAAAACCTGATTTAAAATTAAAAGATAAATTAACAGTTAAGCAATTTGAAAAAGGGGACAAATTAAAAACAACAGGTACTTCAAAAGGAAAAGGGTTTCAAGGTGTAATGAAAAGACATGGCTTTGCTGGTTTTCCTAGAAGTCATGGTCATAATAAGGGCCATACTAGATCTCCTGGCTCTATTGGTGCCACTGACCCAGAAAGAGTATTCCCTAATAAAAAAATGGCTGGTAGAACTGGCGGCGATACCATTACAACTTCAAATTTGGAACTTGTTGATATAGATGATTCTAAAAACATACTTTTTATTAAAGGTTCTATTCCTGGTAGCAGAGGATCTTTTTTAAAAATTAAATCTGATTAGTTATGGCTCAAATTCAAGTTTATAACCAAAAAGGAGAAAAATTAAAAAAGAAGAGATTATCTTCTGATATTTTTGGTATTAAAATTGATCCTAATTTAGTTCATTTAGTAGTAACAGCCCTTCAGTCTAATAAAAGGCAAAATTTAGCCCATACTAAAACTAGAGCTGAAAAAAGAGGCGGCGGAAGAAAACCTTGGCGCCAAAAAGGGACTGGTAGAGCAAGAGCTGGATCAAACCGTTCTCCTATTTGGTCTGGTGGAGGTGTAACATTTGGGCCGAGAAATACACGTAATTTTAAGAAAAAGGTTAATAAAAAAGTCAAGAAGAAAGCCTTATTTATGAGTCTGACTGATTTAGTAAAAGAGAATAAATTAATTTTAGTAGATAAATTTGATATTTCAAAACCAAATACAAAACGTTTTTATTCTATTTTAAAAAACATTTTTAATATTCAAGCTAAAAAAAGTAATTATAAAAATAAAAAAGTCCTTCTCAGTTTACCAGAGAAGGATTTAAATATCTGTAGATCTGCTAAAAATATTGCTGGACTTAAGATAAAACCTATTTCTGACATTAATGTACTAGATATTTTAAAAACAGATTATTTAGTAACTACAGTAAAAGGAATTAAAAAATTAGAAAAACAATATAAATAATATTTTATGAGTTTAGTAGATAAAGTATTAGGTAAGGATAAAGAAAAAAAAGAAAAAAAATCTAAAGCTAGTAAAAAACCTAAAACTAAGAAAAAACCTAAAACTAAGAAAAAACCTAAAACTAAGGAAAAACCTAAAAAGACAAAGAAAAATACAAAAAAATCCAAGCCTAAAAATCAAAAAAATAAAAAACAAACTAAAAATTTAAAAAGTTTATCTTTTCAAAATATTGCCCATAAGGTTTTGACAAAGCCTGTTATTACTGAAAAAGCAACCCGACTTCAATCTCAGGGAGTTTATAGTTTTTATGTTGCTCCAAATGCTAATAAAATTGAAATTAAAAAAGCTATTAAAGAAGTTTTTGATGTTATGCCTAAAAAGGTAAGGACTATAAAAATTCCTGGTAAAAGTATTCGCAGAGGTTTAACTCAAGGCAGAACTAAAAACAGAAAAAAGGCTTTAGTTTATTTAAAAAAGGGTGATAAAATTGACTTAGTTGGTAAAAAATAATTTATGTTAAAAAAATATAAACCTACAACTCCAGGTCGGAGAAAAGCCAGTGTTTTAAATACTAAAGGGTTAAAGGGAAAACCTTTAAAATCTTTGCGTAAAACAAAAAACTATAAAGCTGGTAGAAGCAAGGGTAGAATTTCAGTAAGGCATCAAGGCGGGCAGCATAAAAGATTTATTAGGTTGGTTGATTTTAAAAGACAAAAAATGAATATTCCAGGGATTGTTAAATCAATTGAATATGATCCTAACAGAACTGCTAATATAGCTTTAATTTTTTATAATGACGGAGAAAAATCATATATTCTTGCTCCAAAAGATTTAAAAGTAGGGGATACGGTTTTAGTTTCCAAAGAATCTGTTAAAATAAAGCCAGGTAATAGAACTACTCTTGAAAATATTCCCACTGGAGCTCAAATTTATAATATAGAATTTATTCCTAATCAAGGTGGTAAGATCGTTCGTTCAGCCGGAGCTTCCGCCACCCTAATGTCAAAAGGGGAATCTTATGCTCAAGTTAAGCTTCCTTCAAGTGAGATAAGGCGTTTTCCTTTAAAAGCAATGGCTTCAATTGGTCAGGTTTCTAACCCTGATTGGCGCTTTATAAGATGGGGTAAAGCAGGCCGTAAAAGACATAAAGGAATTAGACCATCTGTTAGGGGAAAGGCAATGGTGCCAGCTGCTCATCCTCATGGAGGAAGAGAAGGTGGTGGTCATATTGGTAGAAATTATCCTAGAACACCTTGGGGAAAACCTGCTTTTGGGGTTCAAACTAGAAATAAGAAAAAACAAAGTAAAAAGTTTATAATAAGACGAAGAATTAAAAAGAAAAAGAAAAAATAAATTATGAGTAGATCACTAAAAAAGGGGCCATGGGTAGCTCCTAAATTACAAAAAAAGATTAAAAACGCTAAAAGAGGAGATGAAATAAAAACTTGGTCTAGAGAATCAACTATCACTCCAGAAATGGTTGGCTTAACCATAAAAGTTCACAATGGTATAAAACATATACCTGTTTTAATAGTAGAAAATATGGTTGGTCATAAATTAGGGGAATTTGCCCATACTAGAAAGTTTATAAAACATGGTGGCGCAATGCAAAGAAAATTAGACAAATCAGAAGAATAATTAATTATTTAAAATGGAAGTAAAAGCAAAAGCAAATTATCAACATATTTCACCTAAGAAAGCACGGCTAGTAGCCGAGGCTGTTAAGGGCATGGATGTGTTAGAGGCTTTAAATAGACTTGATTTTATTCAAAAAAAAGCATCTGGTATTATTAAAAAAGCTCTTAATTCTGCCCTTGCTAATGCTGAGCATAATTTTAATATGGATAAAAATAATTTGTTTGTTAAAAATGTTATAGTAAATGAAGGGCCAACTTTAAAGCGTCAAAAAGCAAGAGCCATGGGAAGAGCCATGCTTATAAGAAGACGCAGGTCTCATATAGAAATTATTTTAGAACAAAAAGAAAAAAGAAAAGTTAAGAAGAAAACTGGTAAAATTGAAAAACCTGACATTAAAGAGGTTAGTAAAGATGAGATTAAAAAGAAAAAAGATATTAAAAAGGGTTCTAAAAATAAAAAACCAGAATCAAAAGGTAAAATAAGCAAAAAAAGAAAAGAGAAAAAAGGAAATCCTTTAAAAAAGATGTTTAGAAGAAAAAATGTTTAATTTAATGATTTTTTATGGGTAGAAAAATAAATCCGAAAATCTTGCGTATTCCTTTTATAAAAAAATGGGATTCAAGATGGTTTGGAAACAAAAAAGAATATAGAAAACTTTTACAAGAAGATTTAGCTATTAGAGATTTTTTAGAAAAAGAGCTAAAAGGAGGTGGTGTTTCTAAAATAATTTTAGAAAAATTAGCTAAAAAAACTAATATAACAATACACACTGCTAAACCAGGTCTTGTAATCGGTAGAGGCGGAGCTCAAATTGAAAAACTTAAAAAGAAATTAAGAAAAAAGTTTTTAAAAAAAGGCCATAAATTAGAGGTAAATGTGGTGGAAGAAAACAGTCCTATGCTTTCAGCTGATGTAGTTTTAGAAAAAGTAGTTAATGGCCTGGAAAATAGAATACCTTATAGAAGAGTTATGAAAAAGGCTATTAGAGAAGTCAAATCTTCTAGTGCTCAAGGAGTAAGAATTCAGGTAGCCGGGAGATTAGCTGGAGCTGATATTGCAAGAACAGAAAAATTAAGTTGGGGCAAATTGCCTCTTCATACACTTCGCTCTGATATAGATTATGCTAAAGGCATTGCAGCTACAATTTATGGTTCTATTGGAGTAAAGGTTTGGATATATCGAGGTAAAAAATTTGGTAGAAAAGAAAAAAACAAGAACAAAAAAGAAGATAAGAAAAAATCAGATAATAGTCAAGATAAGAAAAAACAAAATAAAAAGAAGAGTAAAAAGAAAAGCAAAAAGAAAAAGAATAAAAAATAAATTATAAAGAAGTAAATAGTTTAGTTTTAATTTATGTTAATGCCTAAAAAAGTAAAATATAGAAAGACTCAAAAAGGGCGTCGTCGCAACAAAGGAAAAGCTGGCCGAGGTACTACTATTGAGTTTGGAGAATATGCCCTAAAAGCTATGGAGTCTAAATGGATTAGTTCGCGTCAAATTGAAGCTTGTAGAAAGGTGTTTGTAAGAAATTTTGATAAAGGTGGTAAGCTTTGGATTAGAATTTTTCCTGATAAACCAG